>JAEWWF010000342.1 GCA_023396465.1 Pseudomonadota bacterium | reverse complement strand
GCCGCAACGAGATCATCACCTCGGCGGTGGAGCATCCGGCCATCCTGTCCCTGTGCGAGTATCTGGCCAAGCACGAGGGCTACGTGCTGCACGTCATCCCGGTGGACAGCCTCGGCCGGCTGGATATCGAGGCTTACGGCAAGGCGCTGTCGGAGAAGACGGCCATCGTGTCCTTCATGTGGGCCAACAACGAAACCGGCACCATCTTCCCCATCCCCCGGCTGGCGGCCATGGCGAAGAAGGTCGGCGCCCTGTTCCACACCGACGCGGTGCAGGCGGTCGGCAAGATCCCGCTCGACCTGGCCCAGACGGAGGTGGATTTCCTGTCGCTGTCCGGCCACAAGCTGCACGGCCCGAAGGGCATCGGGGCGCTGTACGTGCGTCGCGGCGTGCGCTTCCGGCCGATGATCCGCGGCGGCCACCAGGAACGCGACCGCCGCGCCGGCACCGAGAACACCACCGGCATCATCGGGCTCGGCAAGGCGTGCGAACTGGCGCTGTCCTACATGGAGGAGGAGAACACCCGCGTCCGCGCCCTGCGCGACCGGCTGGAACAGGGCATCATGTCGCAGGTGTCGCACTGCTTCGTCACCGGCGATGCCGCCAACCGGCTGCCCAACACCTGCAACATCGCCTTCGAGTACATCGAGGGCGAGGCCATCCTGCTGTTCCTCAACCGCGCCGGCATCGCCGCCTCGTCGGGGTCGGCCTGCACCTCCGGGTCGCTGGAGCCGAGCCACGTCATGCGGGCGATGAGCGTGCCCTTCACGGCCGCCCACGGCGCCACCCGCTTCTCGCTGTCGCGCGAGACGACGGAGGCGGAGGTCGACGCCACCATCGCCGTCGTTCCCGGCATCGTCGACAAGCTGCGCGGCCTGTCCCCCTTCTGGGACAAGAGCGCCTCGCAGGCGGAGAGCTTCCAGCCCGCCTACAGCTGATCACCCTGTGACCCGGGAGGGCGCGGCCATGGCCTTCACCCCCATCGTGATGAACGACACCACCCTGCGCGACGGCGAGCAGACCGCCGGGGTTGCCTTCACCAGCCTGGAACGGCTGGCCATCGCCACCGCCCTGGCCGAGGCCGGGGTGCCGGAAATGGAAGTCGGCATCCCCGCCATGGGGGCGGAGGAACAGGACGACATCCGCTCCATCGTCGCCCTGCGGCTCGGCCCGACGCCCATCGCCTGGTGCCGCATGCTGGATGCCGACCTGACGGCCGCCTATGGCTGCGGCGTGCCGATGGTGAACCTGTCGGTCAGCGTGTCCGACCAGCAGATCCGCAACAAGCTCGGCCGCGACCGGGCGTGGGTGCTGGCGCAGGTGGACCGGCTGGTGCGGCAGGCCTGCGACCTCGGCCTTGCGGTGGCGGTGGGGGGCGAGGATTCCAGCCGCGCCGACCCCGACTTCGTACTGCGGGTGATCGAGGCGGCGGAGAGAGCCGGCGCCCGTCGGTATCGCTTCGCCGATACCCTCGGCATCATGGACCCGTTTTCCACCCGCGCCGTGTTCCAGCGGCTGCGGGCGGCGACGGGGCTGGAGCTGGAAATTCACGCCCACGACGACCTCGGCCTTGCCACCGCCAATTCCCTGGCGGCGGTGATGGGGGGCGCGACCCATGTGTCGACCACCGTCAACGGCCTGGGCGAGCGGGCGGGCAACGCGCCGCTGGAGGAGGTGGTGATGGCGCTTCACCATCTCCACCAGCGCCCCACCGGCGTGCAGCCGCGCGCCCTGCCGCTGGTGTCGGCGCTGGTGGCGCAGGCCTCGGGACGGCCGGTGCCGGTGAACAAGTCCATCGTCGGCGACGCCATCTTCACCCACGAAAGCGGCATCCACGTCGCCGGCCTGCTGCGCGACCCGGCCAATTACCAGGCGGTGGACCCGGCGGAACTGGGCCGGGCGCACCGGGTGGTGCTGGGCAAGCATTCCGGCCTCGCCGCCGTCCTCAACGCCTGCCAGGACATCGGCCTGGCGGTGGAGGAGGCGCAGGGCCGCGCCATGCTCGCCCGCGTCCGCCAGCACGCCGCTGAGACCAAGCGGCCGCCGTCGCCGGACGACCTCAAGCGCTTCTTCCTCGACACCGTGGCGGTGGCGGAGGCGGCGGTCGACCTGCGCGGCGCCGAGCCGGCCTCGCGGAGGACCAACTGATGACGGCCGCTCCCGCCATGACCGACGATCCCGTTGCCCCCTCCGCCGATGCCGACACCCGCCCGCCGCTGCCCGGCCTGTTCGCCCTGCTGCGGGAGGACGTGGACAGCGTGCTCGCCCGCGACCCGGCGGCGCGCGGCCGGCTGGAGGTGCTGTTCACCTATCCCGGCCTGCATGCGGTGATGACCCACCGCTTGACCCATGGCCTGTGGCGGCGCGGCTTCCGCTTCACGGCGCGGCTGCTGGCCTTCCTGGGCCGGCTGGTCACCAATGTGGACATCCACCCCGGCGCCACCATCGGGCGGCGCTTCTTCGTCGACCACGGCGCCGGCATGGTGATCGGCGAGACGGCGGAAATCGGCGACGACGTGACGCTGTACCAGGGCGTCACCCTCGGCGGCACCTCCCTCAGCAAGGGCAAGCGCCACCCGACGCTGGAAGACGGCGTGCTGGTGGGGGCGGGGGCGAAGATCCTCGGCGCCAACCGCATCGGCCGCGGCGCCCGCATCGGCGCCAATTCGGTGGTCATCGGCGACGTGCCGCCGGCCATGACGGTGGTCGGCATCCCCGGCCGCATCGTCTGGCCGGAGGACCGCAAGCGTCCGGCCGTCGCCGGCATCGACCTCGACCACCACCTGATGCCCGATCCGGTCGGCAAGGCGCTGGCCTGCATGCTCGACCGCATCTCCGAGCTGGAAGACAAGCTGGCGCGGGTGGCGCCGCACCTGCTCACCGACGATGCCGGCGCCAGCGCCACGCTGCTCGCCCGCCCCGATCCGCAGGACCATCACCTCTGCGGCGAGCCCTGCGACGGCGCCTGCCTCGGCCACGGCGGCGAGGCGGCAGCGCCCCGCATCGCGCTGCCGTCCTGACCCGTTCAACCGACCCTCAACCCCCGGAGGCCCCCGTCATGAGCACCTTCCTCGACACCTTTTCCCGCCTGTCGGCGGCGGAAGAGATCTTCGATTTCCTCGGCGTGCCCTACGACGCCCACGTGGTGCGGGTGAACCGCCTGCACATCCTCAAGCGCATGCACGACTACCTGCGGCGGGAGAGCAGCGAGGGGCTGGGCGATGCCGCCCTGTGCGACGTCTATCGCGCCGCGCTCACCCGCGCCCATGCCGACTTCAGCACCAGCAACGCGGTGACGGAAAAGGTGTTCAAGGTGTTCCGCGATCAAGCCAGGCAGGGCTTCGTCGGGCTGGACGACATCGAGGTGCTGCCGGCGCGCGGCTGACCTCGAATCCCCTACCGGTTTGGGGTTGCGGCACGTCGCCGGATCGGGGACAACGGGCGCTCGAACCCATTACGGAGTGTTTGCCATGTCCCCCTCCCAGGTCCGCGCGTCGCACATCCTGCTGATGTACGTCGGCTCCATGCGCTCGACCGCCAGCCGCAGCAAGGACGAGGCGAAGGCCGAGATCGAGTCCCTGAAGGCCCAGATCGACGGCGGCGCCAGCTTCGCCGAACTGGCCCAGAAGCACTCCGACTGCCCCTCGGGCCAGGAAGGCGGCGACCTCGGATTCTTCCCGCGCGGCGCCATGGTGCCGGAATTTGAAAAGGCCGCCTTCGCCATGGAACCGGGCGAGACCTCGGGCGTGGTGGAAACCTCCTTCGGCTACCACCTGATCCAGCGCACGGCCTGATTCCAAGGCAGGGGCCGCGCGGCGCAGGGAGTCTCTCTGCCCTCATGCGCCGGGCGCGGCCTGCCGGCCGCTTGGCTCTCGCGGCAGGGGCCGCGCGGCGCAGTCGCGCCGTCCAGGGAGCGGTGAGGGGACTCACCGCTCCCTGGTTGGTTCTGCCCCCTGATCGACTGGGGCGCTCTGTGCTGTGCCGCGCCCTCAGGCCACCCGATCCGGCGCCGGCCCGCCGCGAAACACCGCATCCAGATTATCCAGCGCCCGCATGCCCATGGCTGTGCGGGTTTCCAACGTCGCCGTGCCCAGGTGCGGCAGCAGGAAGGTGTTGGGCAGCGCGAGGTAGCCGGGGTTGAGCGCCGGCTCGCCGTCGTAGACATCAAGCCCCGCCGCCGCCACCCGTCCGCCGCGCAGGGCGTCGATCAGGGCGTCGTCGTCGATCACCGTGCCGCGCGCCGTATTGACCACCACCGCCCCCGGCGGCAGCAGGGCCAGCCGCTCCGCGTTGAGGAAGTGGCGGTTCTCCGCCGATCCCGGCATGTGGACCGAGAGGAAGTCCGACACCGCCAGCAGGCTTTCCGCCGTGTCGTGCCAGACCAGGCCGAGCGCCTGTTCCTCCGCCGCCGACAGGCGGGTGCGCTTGGTGTAGTGCAGGCGCATGCCGAAACCCGCCGCCCGCCGCGCCACCGCCATGCCGATGCGTCCCATGCCGAGGATGCCCAGCCGCTTGCCGCCGGGATGGATGCCGAGCAACTGGGTGGGTGTCCAGCCGGTCCAGCGGCCGTCGCGCACCAGCGTCTCGCCCTCCCACGCCCGCCGGGCGGCGCCGAGCAGGCACAGCAGGGCGATGTCGGCCGTCGCCTCGGTCACCACGTCGGGGGTATTGGTGACCACCAGCCCGCGCGCCCGCGCCGCCGCCAGGTCGATGTGGTCATAACCGACGGAGAACGTGGCGATGGCCCGCACCCGCGCCGGCAGGGCGGCGATGACCTCGGCCGTCAGGCGGTCGGTGGGGGTGACCAGCAGGGCATCGGCATCGCAGGCGGTGGCGGCTTCCACCAGCTCGGCGCTGGAGTGGGGGCGGTCTTCCGTGTTCAGGCGGGCATCCCAGTCGCGGGCGGCGCGCGCCTGCACCGGCTCCGGCAGGCGGCGGGAGATCAGGAGAACCGGTTTGTCGGCCATGGGAAATCCCTTATAGTTGTTGTCCCTGCACGGCGCCGCCCGGCGGCAGCCGGCGCATCCACTGGCGGAGCATAGCGGACCATGGCGGTCGGAATCACCACCGGGAACACGATCGGGGTCATCGGGCTTGGCATCATGGGTGCCTCGATGGCGCGCAACCTGATGAAGGCGGGGTTCCCGGTGCACGGCTACACCCGCACCAAGGGACGGGCGGAGGGGCTGATCGTCGACGGGCTGGTGTGGCAAGAGACGCCGGCCGCCCTGGCGGCTGCCTGCGACGTCATCATCACCATGGTCGGCTATCCGCAGGATGTGGAGGACACCTATTACGGCGAAGGCGGCATCCTGGCCCATGCCCGACCGGGCAGCTACCTCATCGACATGACCACCAGTTCGCCGTCATTGGCGGCCAAGATCGCCCAGGACGCCGAGGCGCGGGCGCTGCATGCGCTGGATGCGCCGGTGTCGGGCGGTGACGTCGGCGCCCGCGAGGGCACGCTCGCCATCATGTGCGGCGGCCGGCAGGAGGATTTCGATGCCGTCCTGCCAGTGTTCCAGGCCATGGGCAAGACCATCGCCCTGCTCGGCCCGGCGGGCGCCGGCCAGCACACCAAGATGGTCAACCAGATCGTCATCGCCGGCACCATCATGGGCGTCGCCGAGGCCATGAGCTACGCTGGCCGCGCCGGGCTCGACCGCGACAAGGTGCTCGACGTCATCGGCCAGGGAGCGGCGGGCGGCTTCCAGTTGAACGTGCTTGGACGCCGCATGGCGCAGGGGGATTTCGGCCCCGGATTCTTCGTTCATCACTTCCAGAAGGACATGGGCATCGCCGCCGCCGAGGCCGAAGACCTTGGCCTCGATCTGCGGGCCTTGCACCTGGCGTTGCTCCAGTTCCAGCGCTACGTGGACGAAAAGAACGGCCGTGAGCGCGGCACCCACGGGATACTCGAACTTTACGATTGACCGATCGCGCGCATATGGGGGGCGCCGGACGGATCGTCGGCAGCAGGGGGACACAGCATGAAGTTCGCAGGGGACTATCGCATTCCGGCGCCGCGCGAGTCGGTGTGGCAGGCGCTGAACGACACCGATATCCTGAAAGCCAGCATCGACCAGCTGGAGGCTCTGGAGTGGACGGCGCCGGACGCCTTGCGCGCCACCGTGGCCACCCGTATCGGGCCGCTTACCGCCCGTTTCCAGGCCGTCATCACCCTGTCGGAGGTGGTCCCGCCGCACAGCTACGTCCTCAGCGGGCGGGGCGAGGGCGGGGTCGCCGGATTCGCCGGTGTGGTGGCACGGGTGCGGCTGGAGGAGGATGGCGAGGACGCCACCCGGCTGCTCTACGACTGCGATGCCGAGATCGGCGGCAAGCTGGCGGAGGTGGGCGGCGGTGTCGTCAAGTCCGTGGCCGACCGCGCCGCGGAGGCTTTCCTGGACGGCTTCACCAGCCGTCTCCTGGTGGCCATGGCGGCGGCGCCTTATGACCTGGCGGCTCTGCTGGGGGATATGAAGGCCGATGGCGTGATGGCGGGCGGGGAGGACGCGCCGTTCTCATGGGGCGGTGCCGGCAGCCGTCTCGATGACCGCCTGCGCGAACTTGAGGCGCTCAGCCTGACGGAACAGGGCGCGGCGGGGCTGGTGGTGGGCGGACGCGGTGCCGGCACGGCGCCGTCGGGCGGCTCCATTCCCCTCAATGCCGCGACGGCCATCATCGTCGCCGGCTGGGGGGCCATGGTCGGCATCCTGCTGCTGCTGTTCGCGCTGTAGCGGACGCCCGACCGGTTCGGGATCGGCGCCGGGGCGGGGAAGGCGGGGGCGCCGGAACGGCGCCCGCCTGCGGCCTGCCGCCTCAGTGCTTGTGGCGGAAGACGATGCGGGCCTTGGTGAGATCGTAGGGGGTCATCTCGACGTCGACCTTGTCGCCGACCGAAACGCGGATGCGGAACTTGCGCATCTTGCCGGCGGTATGGGCCAGCACTTCATGTTCGTTGTCGAGCTTCACGCGGAACATGGCGTTGGGCAGCTTCTCGACCACAGTGCCGCCGAATTCGAGCACTTCTTCCTTGGACATGGCAAACTCCTTGTCTGGTCGTCCGGCGGCCGACGCGCGATGACGACGGGGCTTCTCCCCGCGAGGAATGCAGGGGCGGACGACGATTCGTCGCAGTGAACGCCGGAAGGCGAAAAGGCTTTCGCGGCGGGGGATACCGCCGCCGTGCGAGCACGATGCCGGGTTCCGGGCAAGGCCGGCGCAACCACGGCGCCGGACGAAAGGGGCGCCCGCGCGAATGGCGGCCACCCCATGTTGTGATGAGTTATATAAAGTCCCCGGCGCCCGCTGGCAAGTTTCATGCCGCCACGGCAACGCGGTTCAGCGTTGCGGACAAAGCGTTTCGGCCAATCGGGCGAAGAACGAGGCCCCGGCGGTCAGGATCTCGTCGTTGAAATCGTAGCGCGGGTTGTGCAGGCCGACGCATCCCAGGGCGGGGCTGCCCTCGCCGTTGCCAATGAAACCGTAGGCGCCCGGCTTTTCCTGAAGGAAGAAACTGAAATCCTCGGCGAACATCACCGGCTGCTGCACCAGCGCCTTGTCTTCGCCCAGCGTTTCCGCCGCCACCTGCAACGCCGCCTCGGCCTCGGCGGCGGTGTTGACGGTGGGAGGATAGCCGTATTGGTAATCGAAGGTCATGCTGACGTCGTGCGCCGCCGCGATGCCATCGATCACCCGTCGCATGCCGGCGATGGCGGCCTCGCCCAGATCCTTGTCGAAGTAGCGTACGGTGCCGCCCAGGCGGGCGGTATCGGGCAGCACGTTGAAGGTGTCGCCGGCGTGGAACTCGGTGACCGAGATCACCAGCGTCTGATGCGGCGGGCAGTTGCGGCTGACCAGATGCTGCAACGCCTGCACCAGGGCCGCCCCGGCCACCACCGGATCACGGCCGAGGTGGGGGGCGGCGGCGTGGGCGCCCTTGCCCTGGATGGTGATGGAAAAGCGGTCGGCGGCGGCCATCACCGGCCCCGGTGATACCGCCACGGCGCCGGCCGGCAGGCCGGGCATGTTGTGGACGCCGAACACGCTTTGCACCGGCCAGCGGTCGAACACGCCGTCCTCGATCATGGCGCGGGCGCCGGCGCGGCCTTCCTCCGCCGGCTGGAACAGGAACACCAGTGTGCCGGAGAAGCGCCGCGTCTCCGCCAGATAGCGTGCCGCCCCCAGCAGCATGGCGGTATGGCCGTCGTGGCCGCAGGCGTGCATGATGCCGTCGTGGCGGGAGCGGTGCGGCCGGTCGGCCACCGTTTCCTGGATCGGCAGGGCGTCCATGTCTGCCCGCAGGCCGATCATCGGCCCGTCGCCCTGGCGCAACACGCCAACCACGCCGGTGCCGCCGATGCCCTCCACCACCTCGTCGAAGCCGAATGTCCGCAGCCGCTCCGCCACCACGGCCGCCGTCCGATGCTCCTCGAAGGCCAGTTCGGGGTGCATGTGGATGTCGTGGCGCCACGCGACCAGATCGTCGCGGAAGCCGGCGATGCGGTTGATGACGGGCATTCGGGGCGGACTCCTCGGCTGTCGATGGGGCAGAGTAGCCTGCGCAGTGGCTCTTGCGAAGCGGCCACGGCACGGCCTAAGCATGGGGCTCGGGTTGTCACCGGCAGCCCTGGAGATGGGGGCGCCGGCTTCCGTCGGCAAGCGAGGGGACGCATGACCGGAGCAAGGCGGCAGGACGATGGCACGGCGACAGGCTTCGCTGCATCGCCCTGGGGCGTGCTCGCCGCCACCACGGCGGTGCAGGCGCTCATCAGCATGGCCGCCCTGACGCCGCCGGTGTTCGCCGCCGTGGCAACGCGGGAGGTGGGGCTGCCGGCCAGTTTCGTCGGCTATTACACGTCGCTGGTCTACTTCGGCGCCATGCTGACGTCGCTGATGTCCGGCGGTCTGGTTGGTCGCCATGGCGCCATGCGGGTGAGCCAGGTCTGTCTGTTGCTGTGTGGCGGCGGACTGGCGGTGGTGGCCGCCACCCAGACGGGATCGCTGCTGGCGTTCGCGGTGCTCGGAGCGCTGGTGATCGGTTTCGGCTATGGACCGATCACCCCGGCATCGAGCCATATCCTCGCCCGCTCGACGCTGCCTCACCGGCGCGGCCTGGTGTTTTCGCTCAAGCAGACCGGGGTGCCGATCGGTGGCATGCTGGCCGGCGCGCTGGTGCCGCCCCTGGTGCTGTGGGGAGACTGGCGGCTGACGGCTCTGGTGGTGGCGGCGGTGGCGGCTGGTCTGGCGGCGGTGGTGCAGCCGGTGCGTCCGAGCCTGGATGCCGACCGCTTGCCCGGCCGCAGTCTGCGCGGCGCCGGGGTGCTGGGGCCGTTGCGTTTGGTGTGGGGCCATCGGCCGCTGCGGCTGCTGTCGTTGGCCTCCTTCACCTTCGCCGCCATGCAACTGAGCTTGGCGAGCTTCCTGGTCACATATCTGGTGCAGCGGGTGGGGCTGTCGCTGGTGGATGCCGGCTTGGTGCTGGCGGTGGCCCAGGGCGGCGGCATCGCAGGCCGTGTGGTCTGGGGTCTCGTCGCCGACCGCTGGTGCGGCGCCCGCGCCACGCTGGTCGGACTGGCGGTGGTGATGGCGGCGGCGGCGTTGACGGCGGGCTGGCTGTTCCCGCTGCTGCCGCTGGGGATGATCGCCGTCGTGACGGCGGTGTTCGGTGCCACCGCCATCGGCTGGAACGGTGTCTTCCTGGCCGAGGTCGCCCATCTCGCCCCGTCCGGTCGGGCCGGCGAGGCCACCGGCGGCGTTCTGTTCTTCACCTATGGCGGCGTGGTCTGCGGCCCGTCGCTGTTCGGCGTGGCGGTGGAGACGCTGCCCGGAGATTACGGCGCTGCCTTCACCCTCTTCGCCCTTGCCGCGTTGATGGGTGGCGCGCTCATCCTGCAAGTCGGTGGCGGGGGGCGGCAGGCGGAGGAGAAGCGGTCATGATCGTGCTGTTCACCGATTTCGGCCTCGCCGGTCCTTACATCGGTCAGATGAAGGCGGTGCTGGCACGGCGGGCGCCGGGAGTGCCGGTGATCGATCTGTTCGCCGACGCGCCCGCCTTCGACCCGCAACTGGCGGCTTAT
>JAEWWF010000085.1 GCA_023396465.1 Pseudomonadota bacterium | reverse complement strand
GATCGGCACCGTGCTGGTGGACCTGGGGGCGCTGCCCGGCTGCCTGCTGGCCCGCATGTCGGGCAGTGGCGCCACCTGCTTCGGCCTGTTCGCCACCGGGGCGGAGGCCCGCGCCGCCGCCGCCCGCCTTGCCGCCGCCCGCCCGCAGTGGTGGAGCGCGGCGGCGCCGTTGCTGCCTTAGGCAATGGGTTCGTGTTGCATCGCCGGGCGCGCATCCGTATAATCATTGCCACAGCGCGGTGACCGGGTGCCTGCCGCCTTCTTGTTGGCATCGCGTCGTGATCGGGTGGCCGGCGCCTCGATCACACCTTTCTCCTGTTCGGGTGTTGGCTTCCGTCGCGGTCGGCTTAATGGCCGTCGGTCGGAGAGTATCTTGCGGCGGGCGCGAGCCATCGCCTAAGATGCGCCACAGTGGCGCGGCAGTCTCGGAGTTCGGGGAACCGCCGGCCCGCCCGCGAGTTTTCCGACCACCGCCGTCGACCCGCACCACTGAAGGAGGCCTCAGTGAACCGTATCGCGTCCCTGCTCACCGCCCTTGTGCTGGCGGTTTTCGCCGTTCCTGCCGTCGCGCAGGACAAGCCCGCCGTGCCCGCCTATCAGGAACGGGTGTTGGGCAATGCCGACGCGCCGGTCACCATCATTGAATATTCCTCGCTCACCTGCCCGCATTGCGCCGATTTCCACCGCAATCTGCTGCCCGAGGTGAAGAAGGAGTTCATCGATACCGGCAAGGCCAAGCTGATCTTCCGCGACTTCCCGCTTGACCCGCTGGCCACCGCCGCCGCCATGGTCGCCCGCTGCGCCCCCGAGAACAGCTATTTCCGCCTGCTGGAAACGCTGTTCGCCAACCAGGATGCGTGGTCGCGCTCCAACAAGCCGCTGGAGGCCATCAGCGGCTATGCCCGTCTGGCCGGCGTCAACGGCGATGCCCTGACCGCCTGTCTGCAAAGCGAGGAGATGCTGGCCGCCATCAATGGCGTGAAGGCCGAAGGCAGCCAGAAGTACGGCGTGCGCGGCACCCCGACCCTCATCGTCGACGATGAAGTGCTGGGGTCCTACACCGAGCTGCCGGCGGCGCTGGCGAAGGCCACCAACTGATCTGATCCGCCCGTCCCCGCCGTCGCGCCGTCCCCGGAACCCGCTCAGTGATCCGTTTCTCCCGGCTTCGCCTGTCCGGCTTCAAGAGCTTCGTCGACCCGACGGACCTGCTCATCGAGCCGGGCATGACCGGGGTCGTCGGACCCAACGGCTGCGGCAAGTCCAATCTGGTGGAGGCGCTGCGGTGGGTGATGGGGGAGACCTCCGCCAAGCAGATGCGGGGCGGCGAGATGGACGACGTCATCTTCGGCGGCACCGCCAGCCGCCCGGCCCGCAACATCGCCGAGGTGACGGTCAGCCTCGATAACCGCGACCGCAGCGCGCCGGCCGTGTTCAACACCGCCGATGAACTGGAGATCACCCGCCGCATCGAACGCGGCAAGGGCTCCGTCTACCGCGTCAACGGCAAGGAGACGCGCGCCAAGGATGTCATGCTGCTGTTCGCCGACGCCGCCACCGGCGCGCGGTCGACGGCCATGGTCAGCCAGGGCCGCGTCGGCGCCCTCATCAACGCCAAGCCGAGCCAGCGCCGCGGCCTGCTGGAGGAAGCGGCCGGCATCGGCGGTCTACATAGCCGTCGGCACGAGGCGGAACTGCGGCTGAAAGGGGCGGAAGCCAATCTCCAGCGGCTGGAGGACGTGCTTCAGGCCCTCAATGCCCAACTCGGCAACCTGCGCAAGCAGTCGCGGCAGGCTGCCCGCTATCGCCTGCTGTCGGAACAGATTCGCCAGTTGGAGGCGCTGGTCCTGCACCTGCGCTGGAGCCGCGCCATCACCGCCCTGGAACAGGCCAAGGGGCAACTGCACGAGGCCGAGGCACGGGTGGCGGAGCTGACCGGGCTGGCCGCCTCCGCCTCCCGCCAGCATCTGGAGGCCGACGAGGCGATGCCGGCCCTGCGGCAGGCGGAGGCCGAGGCCGCCGCCCGCCTGCAACGGCTGGTGCTGGCGCGTGAACAGCTGGATGCCGAGGAAAAGCGCCTCGCCACGGCGCGCCAGGATGCCGAGGTGCGGCTGCGCCAGATCGCCGACGACATCGAGCGCGAGCGCCTGCGCGCCCAGGACGCCGGCGAGGCGGTGGCGCGGCTGGAGGCCGAGCGCGACAGCCTGTTCGAGTCCTCGGCCGACGAGGATCTGGAGCAGGAAGAGGCGCGCGAGCGCCTCGCCCGCGTCAACGAGGACGTCACCGACCGCGAGGCCGAACTCACCCGCCTGACCGAACAGGCCGCCGCCGAGGACGCCCAGCGCAAGGCCCTGCTGCGGCGGGCGGAGGAAGCCGACCTGCGGGCCGAGCGGGCCGAACGCCGCCTGCGCGAGACCGAGGACAGCCGCTCTTCCGCCGCCGCCGCCGGGGTGCCACGCGAAGACCTGGAACTGGCGGAGGAACGCCTGTTCGCCGCCGAGGAGGCGCTGGACGCCGCCCGCTCCGCCCGCGTCACCGCCGAAGAAACCCGCGCCGCCCGCCAGACCGACTATGAAGCCGCCCGCGACGCCCTGCAGACCGAAAGCGCCGCCCGCGCCCGCCTGAAGGCGGAAATCGACGCTCTCACCGACCTGCTGGCGGCGGAACGGGCGGAGGCGGCGGGGTCGGGCGGCGGCGTGCCGGTGCTCGACGCCCTGACCGTGCAGCCGGGCAGCGAACAGGCGCTCGGCGCCGCCCTCGGCGATGATCTGGCGGCGCCGGTGGCCGACGACGGTCCGCGCCGCTGGCAGCCGAGCGGCGGCAAGGGCGAGGC
>JAEWWF010000274.1 GCA_023396465.1 Pseudomonadota bacterium | reverse complement strand
TCCTTATGGGGCTTCATTGTGCGCGGCAGGATCGCCACGCCGATCAGCGGCGAGAACAGCACGGCCACGATCCAGGAGATGAGCAGGGCCAGGATGACCACCGCGAAGATGGCGAAGGAGTATTCGCCGGCGCCGCTCTTGGCGAATCCGACGGGCACGAAGCCGAACGCCGTCACCAGCGTGCCGGTGAGCATGGGGAAGGCCGTCGACGTATAGGCGAAGGTCGCGGCCTTGGTGAGGGAGAAGCCCTCTTCAAGCTTCTTGATCATCATTTCGACCGTGATCATCGCGTCGTCGACCAGCAGGCCGAGGGCGATGATGAGGGCGCCGAGCGACACGCGGTGCAGGTCGATGCCCCACAGCTGCATGCCGACGAAGGTGGCGCCCAGCACCAGCGGGATCGACAGCGCGATGACGGCGCCGGCCCGGGTGCCCAGGCTGACGAAGCTGACCGCCAGCACGATGGCGACCGCCTCGACCAGCGCCTTGACGAAGTGATGGACGGAGGTTTCGACCACCTTCGGCTGATCCGCCACCTGAACGACGTCGATGCCGATGGGCCGGTCCCGCTCCAGTTCCGCCATGCGGTGCCGGATGTTCTCGCCGAGGCGGAGGTTGTCGCCGCCGTCCGCCATGGACAGCGCGAGGCCGATGGCCGGCTTGCCGCCGACACGGTAGAGGAGCGACGGCGGATCGGCGTACTGCCGCCTGATGTCCGCGACGTCCGCGAGCCGGAAGAACCGGTCGTTGATCCGCAGGTTGACGCGCGTGAGATCGTCTTCCGACTCGAAACCGCCACTGACGCGGAACAGGATCCGCTGCCCGCTGGCGTCGATGACGCCGGCCGGATTGACGGTGTTCTGTTGGCGCAGGCTTTCGGCCAGTTGCGCCTGCGTGAGGCCAAGACTGGCCAGCTTTCGCGTCGAGAACTGAATCTCGATCGCTTCGTCTTGCGCCCCGATGAGGGTGATCTTGCCGATGTCGGGCAGGCGCAGCAGCTCGGCCCGCACGGTCTCCACGTAGTCGCGCAGGTCGCGCATGCTGAAGCCGTCGCTCGTGAAGGCGTAGATGACCCCGAACGTGTCGCCGAATTCGTCGTTGAAGAAGGGCCCCTGGATCCCGGCGGGAAGGGTGTGGACGATGTCGCCGACCTTCTTCCGCACCTGATACCAGCTGTCTTCGACGGCGGCCGGCGACGTCGTGTCCTTCAGGTTGACGAACACGACGGACTCGCTGGCGCGCGTGTAGCTCTTCAGGTAGTCGAGGGACGGCGTCTCCTCCAGCTTCTTCTCGATGCGGTCGGTGACCTGATTGATGGTTTCTTCGGTCGTGGCGCCCGGCCACAGGACCTTGACCACCATGGTCTTGATGGTGAACGGCGGGTCCTCGCCGCGGCCGAGCGACAGGAACGACAAGGTCCCCGCCACCGCCACGAGGAGCATGAGGTAGACGACCAGCGACCGATGCCGCAGCGCCCATTCCGACAGATTGAAGCTCATCGCTGGTCACTCCCGTCGGCGCCGGTGCCGTCGAGCGGACGCACCTGGAGACCCGGCCACAGACGCTGGACGCCCGCCGTGACGACCACGGCGCCCTCCGGCAGCCCCGTCGCGACCAGCACGCGGTCGGCATCGCTGGACGCCAGCTCCACGGGGACGAGATCGACGGCCTGCGTCTGCGGATCGACGACCCAGACGGCGGGCTTGCCGTCCTTGTCAAACAAGGCCGATGCCGGCAGCGGCGTGACGCGCTGCTGCTCCAGTTGCACGCGGCCGACGACACTCATGCCGAGACGCATGGCGTCCGGGGCCTCGCTCAATGCGACCTTTACGGTGTACGTGCGCGTGACGGGGTCGGCGTTGGGGGCGATCTGAGTCACGCGGCCGTGCCCGACGATGTCCGGCGCGTCGAGGAGATGCACGTCCACGTCAAGGTCATCGGGAAGGTGCTGCACCGCGCTTTCCGACAGCGTGAAGACCGCGTCCTTCCGCTCCAGGTCGGCCAGACGCACCACCATCTGGCCGGCACCGACCACCTGCCCGGGTTCGGCCCCGATGGCGGAAATGGCGCCGTTTTCGGGGGCATGGAGGACGGCATAGCCCAGGCGGTCTTCCGCCAGCTGGAGCTTCGCCTCGGCGGCCCGAACGCCAGCGCGGGCCGCATCGCGCGCCTGCACCGCCGCATCATACCGGGCCTTGGTGGCCCAGCCGCCGGAATGCAGATCCGCCTGCCTGCGCTCGTCCGCCTCCGCCTGAACCAGGGTGGCGCGCGCGGAGGCGAGATCGGCTCGGGCGGCGGCGACTTCGTTGTGCTCGTCCTGCGGGTCCAGGCGGGCCAGGATGTCGCCCTTGCGCACGGTGTCGCCCAGGTCCACCAGCCGCTCCACCAGCCGCCCGGAGATATTGAACCCGAGGTCGCTCTCCTGGTGCGGGCGGATCTCTCCGACCTGCGACGGGGTTTCGGCCCAGGCGGTGCTTTTGGCGACGACGGTTCGCACCGGGCGCCCTTCCACTTGCGGCGCGACTTCGGGCTCGTCGCAGGCCGCCAACGGGAGGCAGCCGCAGGCCGCGACCACATACAGAACCTTGAACTGGCGGAGCTTGATCATGGCTTGCTCCTCGTTTCCTCTAGAATTGGCCGGGTGGTCGGCCTGCGTTGAACGACTTGCCCGTCACCGGGCGCATGGTCTGTCGGACCCGCGCGCGCCGACACCCACCCTTCCCGTCGGGAAGGGCAGTCACCGGGACGTCGCATGGACCCAGGTGTCAGACCCGGGATGTATCGGTGGTCAGCCCGATCAGCAGCGAGTCGATGACGGTGGTCGCCAACTCGTCCGGGCGTTCGAACTCGAAGCCCGGCGCGGACACCACCAGCGAGGCCACGCCGTGAATGCCCGCCCATGCCGTCTGAGCCACGAGGTCGGCGTTGGGCACCCGGAAGCGCCCTTGCTGGATGCCCTGCGCCACCCGCTGCCGGAGGAGCGCATAGGCGGCGTGGCGGACGTTGCGCATGTCGAGGTCGCGCCCCCCGCCGGGGCGCTCCAAGGCGAAGAGGACCCGGAACCGCGTCGGGTTCTCGATGGCGAAGTCGACGTAGGCGAGACAGAACCCGCGGATCGCCGCCTCGGGTTCCTCGGCCGCCGCCGAGATGGTCCGCATGCGCTCGTAAAGGGCATCGAGCGCGTCCCACCACAAGGCGCGCAGGATGTCGTCGCGAGCGGGAAAGTAGGCGTAAAGGGCCGATGCACTCAGCCCGACCTTGCTGCCGATGGCCCGCATGGACACGGCATCAATGCCGGAGGTGTCGAGCAACTCCTGCGCCACGTCGAGAATGCGGCGCCGAACCTCGTTCCGCTGTTCGTCGGTCTGGGCTGGTCTGGGCATGCGCCTCACCTCTCCTGCTGCTGCATCGTGGGGCGCTGAACCTGTTCCGCAAGCGAGTTACGTGAACGTGTTTACTAAACGCGTTCAATTTATCCTGGAGCGGCCAGGCGGTCAACAGGTATTCCGGCAGGGGAGACCCTGGATGTCCGCCTCAACCCGGACGGCTGCGGGGACTTCTGCGTGGAGATCCAGGGCGCCATCGGCCGTGGCGGCGTGAGGCGGCGGACGACACTTGGAAAAAGCATCGACTGAGGCCCATGATCGTCACAGGCGCGACATTGCACTGTGGGGCGTTCCCGGATAGTCTCGAAGCCCTGGCATGCCTGACCCATCGGCGCCGAATGACACCTTTTGTCCGCCTGTTCACCGCTGTGACCCTGATCGTCGCGCTGCTCACCGGCGCGGTCGCTGGGGCTTTGGCGGCGGAGCATGGCGGTCACATGGCCTCGGCCGCCGGTCATTCCGGGTTTCACCATGCCGCCCTGGCGGGCGCTCCGGCCCACGGCGAGGCCGCTTCCCACCACAACAAGGCCGGGCCGGCGGTGGTCGCGCCCTGCTGTCCCGCCGCCGAGGCACCGGGCAGCCTTCTGCCCGCCGTGCGCCTGAGCATGGAAAGCGCCCTCTGGCAGCCCGGTCGCGCCTGGGCGCCCGACGCCCGCGCCATCAGCCCCGAGCTTCGCCCGCCGAAAATCCTCCTCTGACGGCCGGACCGCCCGCGTGGCGGCCCTTTCCCGCACCGACGCCTGCGCACCACACATTGGGTGCGCTTGTGCGCAACACCTCAGGTGCGCCTACGCGCAACACCTCGGGTGCGCCTACGCGCGGCCGGTGCGTCTGCCCCCATGCCTTGCCATCAGAGGATGGACCACATCATGCCCGACCACAGGCATTTCACCACCCGCCGCGGCTTCCTCGCCGGGCTGGGGTTCGGCGCTGTTTCGCTTTACGGCGCCTGGGCGGCCCATGGCGCCGCCCCGCTTCCCTTCCGCCGCCATGATGACACCGCCGCCGCCGACCACGCTTCGCCCGCATCCGCCGGTGGCCATGCCGGCCACGAGGAGCCCGTCGCCCCCGCTGCCGACGGACACTCCGGCCATGGCAGCGCCAGCGGCAACGACAAGCCGGCCGCCGCCTTCCGCCGTGAGCACGACGCCTTCCTGCGCCGCCACGAGCAGCCGGACGGCAGCGTCGACCCGCACGCCGCGCTCGACACCCACGTTGACGCCCACGGGCAGGGCCATGACCACGGCCACGGCTCTGCCGCCCCCGCCCCCGACACGCCGGTCGACGTCTTCCTGCTGGCCGAGAGCTTCGGCTACAGCCCGGCGGTTCTGCGCCTGCGGGCCGGTGTCGCCTATCGTTTCCGCATGATGGCGGACGACGTCACCCACGGCGCCTCGCTCCAGCTTGGTCCGGCAAGCCGCATCATCCGGCTGCGCCCCGGCGCCATCAGCGAGCAGACCCTCACCTTCGCCCGGCCGGGCGAGTATCTGGTGTACTGCACCGTCTATTGCGGCGAGGGGCATGATCTCATGCACGGCCGCCTGATCGTGACCTGAGGGGGAGCACAGCCATGACCCACTCCCATCCTGCCGCCCCCGCCACCCTCACCGGCCGCCTCACCGGCCGCCTCGCCGCCCTGCCGGCGCCCGACCGCGGCCTGTTGCGCCTGCTGTTCGCGGCCGCCCTGCTGGCCCTCTGCCTCGGCCTCCTGGGCGGGCTGGTCACCGCCCTTGCCCGCTCCGGCGCCGTCAGTCTGGTGCCGACGACGGCCTATCGCGTGCTCACCCTGCATGGGGTGTCGGTGTTCTTCTACTGGCTCTATCTCGGGCAGGCGGCGCTGCTGCTTGCCCTGGCGGCGGTGGAGGGCGGGCGCGGCATCGCCCTGCGGCCGCTCGCCTGGATCGGTGCCGCGCTGATGGTCGCCGGCTTCGCGGTCAGCGAGATGGTGACGCTCACCGGCACGCCGCTGCTCTACGACGGCAACCCGGAGCCGGGGCGCGACGATCCCGCCTCCGTCGGCCTGTTCGCCCTCGGCTATCTGCTGCTGGCGGCGGGGCTGACGGCGGTGGCGGCCAGCGCCATCGCCACCGTCCTGCAACCGCGCCGCGACGGCACGGCCGAGACCTTCACGGCGGTCGGCTTCGCCGTCTTCGCCTGGGCCGGCTTCCTGGTGGTCAGCGCCATCGCCGCCGCCAACGCCTTCCTGCCCGGCCTGCTGTGGGCGCTGGGGGTGGGCGCCTTCCCGAGCGATCACGGCACGGAATGGCACATTCTGTTCCACAACCTGCACTACCTGCCGCTGATGGCGACGGTGGTGGTGTGGTACGTGCTGGCGACCCACCTGACCGGCGTCACCTCCATCCACGGGGCGCGGCTGTCGAAGCTGGTCTTCGCCGCCTATCTTGTTTTTGTGCCGCCCACCAGCCTCTACCACATGTTCCTGGAGCCGGACCTGGCGCCGGGGGTGCGGGTGGCCGGGTCGCTGCTGTCGCTGTTCGTGTCGGTGCCGACGGTGGCGGCCTTCGCCATCATCGTGTCGTCTCTGGAGGCGAGCACCCGGGCCCAGGGAGCGCCCGACGGCCTGTTCGGCTGGATGCGCCGCCTGCCGTGGCAGAACCCGGCCATGGCCGCCATGGGATGGGCGGCGGTGAACATGATGCTCGGCCTGGTCTTCGCCTTCGTGCTGATCCAGGAGAAGCTGGCGCCCATGCTGTCCGACACCGTCTTCGTGCCGGCCTACTTCCACTTCTTCGCCGTCGGCGTGCTGACGCAGACCTTCCTCGCCGCCATGATGGTGATGCTGCCGGCGCTGGGCGGCGGCAGCCTTTGGCGGCCGGCGGTGCTGCGGCGGATGCCGGCGCTGGTGACCCTCGGGCTGGTGGTGTTCGCCGCGGCGGGCATCGCCGCCGGAGCCATGGGCGTGCCCCGCCGGGTGTTCGACATCGGCTACGGCGGTGGCGCGCCTGCCGCCTGGCCGGTGCTGATGGCCGTCATGGGCGTGGGGGCGACGCTGTTCGCCGCCGCCATCGGCACCCTGGCCTATGGCGTCGTCCGCACCCTGCCGGCGCGGCCGCAGCGGGCGGCGGCGGAGCCCTTGCCGGTGGTCGACCTGCGCCCCGGCGC
>JAEWWF010000073.1 GCA_023396465.1 Pseudomonadota bacterium | reverse complement strand
GTCGAGAGCCCTGTGCTGTCGCGCGAGGAGCAGGTCAAGGGCGTGACCGCGCTGGCCGTGAAGGCCGGCATGCAGGACCTCACCCGTAATTTCCTCGGCCTTGCGGCCACCAATCGCCGGCTGTTCGCGCTGCCCGGCATCATCAACGCCTTCCTGGCGAAGCTTGCCGCCAAGCGCGGCGAGGTCACCGCCGAAGTCGTTTCCGCCAAGCCGCTGACCGATGCGCAGCGCGACGCCCTGGCCGCCTCGCTCAAGCAGGCGACCGGCAAGGACGTGGCGCTCTCGACGGCCGTCGATCCTTCGCTGATCGGCGGTCTCGTCGTCCGCGTCGGGTCGCGCATGATCGACAATTCTCTCCGCACGAAGCTGCAAAGACTTCAGCTCGCCATGAAAGGGGTTGGGTGATGGAAATCCGCGCCGCGGAAATCTCCGCTATCCTGAAGGAACAGATCGCCACGTTCGGCACCGAGGCTGATGTCGCCGAGGTCGGTCGCGTCCTGTCGGTCGGCGACGGTATTGCCCGTATCCACGGTCTCGACAATGTCCAGGCCGGCGAAATGGTCGAGTTCCCGGGTGGCATCAAGGGCATGGCCCTGAACCTCGAAACCGACAACGTCGGCGTGGTGATCTTCGGTGACGACACTTCCATCAAGGAAGGCGACGTCGTCAAGCGCACCGGCGCCATCGTCGACGTGCCGGTCGGCATGTCGCTGCTGGGTCGCGTGGTCGACGGTCTCGGTCAGATCATCGACGGCAAGGGCGACCTCGTCGGCGCCGAGCGCAAGCGCGCCGAAGTGAAGGCCCCTGGCATCATTCCGCGCAAGTCGGTGCACGAGCCGGTGCAGACCGGCCTCAAGGCCATCGACGCCCTGATCCCGGTCGGCCGTGGCCAGCGCGAGCTGATCATCGGTGACCGTCAGACCGGCAAGACCGCCGTCATTCTGGACACCATCATCAACCAGAAGACGATCAACGACGCCGCGAAGAGCGACAAGGAAAAGCTCTTCTGCATCTACGTCGCCGTCGGTCAGAAGCGGTCCACCGTCGCCCAGGTCGTGAAGACCCTGGCCGAGAACGGCGCGCTTGACTACACCATCGTCGTCGCCGCCACCGCCTCCGACCCCGCCCCGATGCAGTTCCTGGCGCCCTACACCGGCTGCGCCATGGGCGAGTTCTTCCGCGACAACGGCATGCACGCCGTCATCTTCTATGACGACCTGTCCAAGCAGGCCGTCGCCTACCGCCAGATGTCGCTGCTGCTGCGTCGTCCGCCGGGACGCGAAGCCTACCCCGGCGACGTGTTCTACCTGCACTCCCGCCTGCTGGAGCGCGCCGCGAAGCTGAACGACGAGAACGGCGCCGGCTCGCTGACCGCCCTGCCGGTCATCGAAACCCAGGCCGGTGACGTGTCGGCGTACATTCCGACCAACGTGATTTCCATCACCGACGGCCAGATCTTCCTGGAGACCGGCCTGTTCTTCAAGGGCATCCGCCCGGCCGTGAACGTCGGTCTGTCGGTGTCGCGCGTCGGCTCCGCCGCCCAGATCAAGGCGATGAAGCAGGTTGCCGGCACCATCAAGCTGGAACTCGCGCAGTATCGCGAAATGGCGGCCTTCGCCCAGTTCGCCTCCGACCTCGACCCGGCCACCCAGCGTCTGCTGGCCCGTGGCGAGCGTCTGACCGAGCTGCTGAAGCAGGCGCAGTTCTCGCCGCTGCCGGTGGAAGAGCAGGTGGTGTCGATCTACGCCGGCACCAAGGGCTACCTCGACAAGCTGCCGGTCAACGCCGTCAACCGCTTCGAGCGCGAGATGCTTCACGAGATCAAGGCCAAGGCGCCGGGCATTCTGGAAGCCATCCGTTCCGAGCAGAAGCTGTCGGACGACACCCAGGACAAGCTGAAGTCCTTCCTGGACGGCTTCGCGAAGTCCTTCGCGGCGTAATCGACGGCATCCGCAACGGCTGAAGGAAGGGTCTCTACTCCATGCCTAGCTTGAAGGACCTTCGCGGGCGTATCGCCTCGGTGAAGTCGACGCAGAAGATCACCTCCGCCATGAAGATGGTGGCGGCGTCCAAGCTGCGTCGCGCCCAGGAAGCCGCCGAAGCTGGCCGTCCCTACGCCGAGCGGATGGGTCGTATGCTGGGGAATCTGGCCGGCTCCATGGCCGGCCTCCCCGGTGCGCCGAAGCTGCTGTCCGGCACCGGCAAATCGGACGTCCACCTGGTGGTCGTCATGACGGCGGATCGCGGCCTGTGCGGCGGCTTCAACGGCTCCATCGTGCGTGCCGCCCGCAACACGATCGCCGAGCTGCTGGCCGACGGCAAGCAGGTCAAGGTTCTGTGCGTCGGCCGCAAAGGCCGCGACGCATTGAAGCGCGACTATGCCAAGCTCATCATCGACAGCTATGAAGGCGTGGGCCGTCGCGGCCTCGCCTTCGCCGAGGCAGACGGCATCGCCAGCCGCGTGCTGACCATGTTCGAGGCCGGCGAGTTCGACGTCTGCACGATCATCTACAACAAGTTCAAGTCGGCGATCAGCCAGGTGGTCACCCGCCAGCAACTGATCCCGTTCGCCGTGCCACAGGCCGCCAACGCCAACGAGGCGCCGGCCGGGCCGAAGGCGATGTATGAGTACGAGCCTTCGGAGGAAGGCATCCTGGCCGAGCTGCTGCCGCGCAACGTCGCCATGCAGATCTTCTCGGCTCTGCTCGAGAACGCCGCTTCCGAGCAGGGGGCGCGGATGGCCGCGATGGACAACGCCACCCGCAATGCCGGCGAGATGATCAACAAGCTGACGCTGACCTACAACCGCACGCGCCAGGCGATGATTACGAAGGAACTGATCGAAATCATCTCTGGTGCCGAGGCCCTGTAAGGGCGCCCCGGTTTTCCGTCTCCGTTCAGCCGACACGCAATTCAAATTCCACGTCAGTGGTACGATAGGAGTTCATTCCATGGCGCAGAACAACGTCGGTACGATCACCCAGATCCTGGGCGCCGTCGTGGACGTCAAGTTCGAAGGCGAGCTGCCGAACATCCTGTCGGCCCTCGAGGTCGACAACAACGGCAACCGGCTGGTTCTCGAAGTCGCGCAGCATCTCGGTGAGTCGACGGTCCGTACCATCGCCATGGACTCGACCGACGGCCTGACCCGCGGCGCCAAGGCGACCGCCACCGGCGCCCCGATCCTGGTGCCGGTCGGCCCCGAGACCCTCGGCCGCATCATGAACGTCATCGGCGAGCCGGTGGACGAGCGCGGCCCGGTGGTCAGCAAGGCCAAGTGGCCGATCCACCGCTCCGCCCCGACCTTCGCCGAGCAGGCGACCGAGACCGAGATCCTCGTCACCGGCATCAAGGTCATCGACCTGCTCGCGCCTTACACCAAGGGCGGCAAGGTCGGCCTGTTCGGCGGCGCCGGCGTGGGCAAGACCGTGCTCATCATGGAACTCATCAACAACGTCGCCAAGGGCCACGGCGGTTACTCCGTGTTCGCCGGCGTCGGTGAGCGTACCCGCGAGGGCAATGACCTCTACCACGAAATGATCGAGTCGGGTGTTATCGATCTCGAAGGCGGCAACTCCAAGGCCGCCCTGGTCTACGGCCAGATGAACGAGCCGCCGGGTGCCCGCGCCCGCGTCGCCCTGTCCGGTCTGACCCAGGCGGAATACTTCCGCGACGAGGAAGGCCAGGACGTGCTGTTCTTCGTCGACAACATCTTCCGTTTCACCCAGGCGGGTTCGGAAGTGTCGGCGCTGCTCGGCCGCATCCCCTCCGCCGTGGGGTATCAGCCGACCCTGTCGACCGACATGGGCGCCCTTCAGGAGCGCATCACCTCGACCAACAAGGGGTCGATCACCTCGGTGCAGGCCATTTACGTGCCGGCCGACGACCTGACCGACCCGGCGCCGGCCACCTCCTTCGCCCACCTGGACGCCACCACCGTGCTGTCGCGCCAGATCGCCGAGCTGGGCATCTACCCGGCCGTCGACCCGCTGGACTCGACCTCGCGCGCGCTGGACCCGAAGGTGGTCGGTGAAGAGCACTACAAGACGGCGCGTGAAGTGCAGCGCGTGCTTCAGGCCTACAAGTCGTTGCAGGACATCATCGCGATCCTGGGCATGGACGAACTGTCGGAAGAAGACAAGCTGACCGTCGCCCGCGCCCGCAAGATCCAGCGCTACCTGTCGCAGCCGTTCCACGTCGCCGAAGTGTTCACCGGCACCCCGGGCGTGTTCGTCCAGCTGGACGACACCATCCGCGGCTTCAAGGGCATCGTCGAAGGTTCCTACGACCACCTGCCGGAGCAGGCGTTCTACATGGTCGGCACCATCGAGGAAGCCGTCGAGAAGGCCAAGAAGATGGCTGCCGAAGCCGCGTAAGCGGTCGGTATCACAGAGGTCGGGAGCGGCCAGCCACGGTTCGGTCGCTCCCCGTCTTCGCGTAAGGTTGGGCCCACGCGCCGTTTCGGCACAAACGGGCCGTCGGAGGTAGCATGGCGGAAACGCTTGAATTCGAACTGGTCTCGCCGGAGAAGCTGCTGGTCTCCGAGCCGGTCGAGATGGTGGTTGTGCCAGGCGCCGAGGGCAACTTCGGTGCTCTGCCGCGCCACTCCCCCCTGCTGTCGACCGTGCGCCCCGGCGTGCTCGACATCTACAAGAACGGCGCCGTCGCCAGCCGTATCTTCGTCGCCGGCGGTTTCGCCGAGGTGACCGAAGAGCGCTGCACGGTTCTGGCGGAAGAGGCGGTGCGCCTTGAAAGCCTGACCCGCGAGATGGTCGAGGCGCGGCTTCAGTCCGCCCGCGATGCCGCGCAGGAAGCCGATACCCCGGCCGAGAAGGCCCAGGCGCAGCGCCAACTGGCGGTCGCCGAGGCCATGCGGGCGGCGCTGGCCTGATCCATCGGGCGTCGCGCGGGGAGACTAAGCGCAAGGGCTGGTCGCCGGAGAGGTGGCCGGCCCTTGTCGCATTGTGCGGAGGCAGGGATAGCTGGTTCGAGGG
>JAEWWF010000166.1 GCA_023396465.1 Pseudomonadota bacterium | reverse complement strand
CAACGCAGGCTCCCCCATCGAGGTGGTGCTGCCGCCCCCCACCATCGGCCAAGGTGGCGAGGACTTCACCGATCCCAAGGAAGGCATGACCGACCGCGACATGGACGACGTGGTCTCCGGCTCCAAGGCCTCCAAGGAAGAGGAGGAGCGCCGCAAGGCCGAAGAGATGAACAAGGTCGAGGATGAATTGCGGGCTGCCATGGAGTCGGTGCCCGACCTCGCCAAGATGGCCCCCAATCTGGTGGTTGACCAGACCCCCGAGGGCTTGCGGATTCAGATCGTCGACAACGAAGGCCGCAGCATGTTCCCGCCGGGTGCCGCCGGCATGTATCCGCAGACCAAGGCGCTGCTGGAACTGGTGGCCGGCGTGATCAGGCGCCTGCCCTACGAGATCGCGGTGGACGGCCACACCGATGGCGTCCCCTTCGCCGACCAGGGCGGCTATGGCAACTGGGAGCTGTCGGCTGACCGCGCCTTGGCGGCGCGGCGCGTGCTGTCCAATGCCGGCGTCAAGGACGATCAGGTGAACCGGGTGACGGGCAAGGCGTCGTCGGAGTTGCTGCTGGAGGACCAGCCGGACAATCCCCGCAACCGGCGGATCAGCATCACCCTGCTGCGCGATCATCCGACGGAGGCGCCGGAGACCGACCCCATGGCCACCGGCGGCCGCATCCCCAGCATCATCCGCGGCCGCTGACGCCAAGCCCCTCTGGCGCTCAACCGGGCTGGCTCCCAAGTCGTTGGTCGATGCGCGGGGCTTGGCAGACGAAGCCGCCGTGGCCCATAGTGATGTAATGCCAGGGTTCGCCGGCCAGTGCCGTCAGGACCGTCGCAGGGAGCGGCTCAGCCCCATGGTAATGGACCACCAGTCGATCAAGCGGCCGCAGTTCTTTTTCACGACCGCCCCGATGCCATGCCCCTATCTACCCGGCCGCATGGAACGCAAGATCGTGACCGAGCTGACGCCGCCGGGCGCCGATGCGCTGCACGACGTGCTGTCGCGGGCCGGCTTTCGCCGCAGCCATTCCATTGCCTACGCCCCCGCTTGCTCCGGCTGCAACGCCTGCGTCCCGGTGCGTATCGTCACGGCCGAATTCGCCCCGTCCCGCAACCATCGCAAGGTGTGGAAGGCCAATGCCGGCCTGAGCGTCACCGCTGTTCCAGCCCGCGCCACCGCCGAGCAATACGCCCTGTTCAGCCGCTATCAGGCGGAGCGGCACACCGGCAGCGACATGGCGCTGATGGGCTTCTATGACTACCGCTCCATGGTGGACGAAAGCCCCATCGACACCTCCCTGCTCGAATTTCGCGATGACGAGGGTGTCCTGCGCGCCGTTTGCCTGACCGACCGCATGAGCGACGGCCTCTCGGCGGTCTACAGCTTCTACGACCCACGGCTGAGCGATCTCAGCCTCGGTACCCACATGGTGCTGTGGCTGATTCACGAGGCGCGGCGGCTGGGCTTGCCTTACGTCTATCTGGGCTATTGGATTCGCGACAGCCGCAAGATGGCCTACAAAATCCGCTTCCGGCCGCTGGAGGGCTTCACCAGCCATGGCTGGCGTCCGATCGATGAAACGTTTGTTCCAGAGCCTTCGGCAGTCCGTTAGCAAAAACCCACCCGCGCCGTTGCACATCTCTCGAAATGGCATATACTTCCGCAACTTGATTGCGCTTTCCGTCGCCCAGGGGACTTGAACGGCGGCCACGGAATGCCACCTTTCCTGTGGCCATGGCGGCAGGGTCGGCGGAGCAGTCAGTTCAATCAATGCGTCCGAGAGGAAACTTCCTATGAAGCGTCGCGAATTCATCAAAGGCGTGGTGCCTGCCGCGGCCGGCCTTGCCGCCGCCTCCTCGCTTGCCGCTCCGGCCATCGCGCAGAACAAGCGCGAGCTGAAGATGGTCACCAGTTGGCCGAAGAATTTCCCCGGCATGGGCACGGGTGCCGAGCGCCTCGCCAAGCGCATTGCCGAAGCCACCGACGGACAGCTCACCGTCCGCGTGTTCTCCGCCGGCGAGTTGGTTCCGGCGTTCGAGGCCTTCGACGCGGTCTCCTCCGGCACCGCCGAAATGTATCACGGCGCCGAGTATTACTGGCCCGGCAAGTCGCAGGCCTTCAACTTCTTCTCGGCCGTTCCCTTCGGCCTGACGGCGGCCGAAAACAACGCCTGGATCTACCATGGCGGCGGCCAGCAGCTTTGGGACGAGCTGTCGGCCAAGTTCAACGTCAAGGCCATGCTGGTGGGCAACACCGGTGTCCAGATGGGCGGCTGGTTCAACAAGGAAATCAATACGCTGGACGACCTCAAGGGTCTGAAGATGCGTATTCCGGGCCTCGGTGGAGAAGTGCTCCGCCGGCTTGGCGCCTCCACCCTGTCGCTGCCGGGCGGCGAGATTTACCCGGCGCTGCAATCGGGTGCCATCGACGCCACCGAGTGGGTCGGGCCATGGAACGACCTTGCCTTTGGCTTCTACAAAGTGGCCAAATTCTACTATTACCCCGGCTTCCATGAGCCCGGCACGTCGTTCTCGGTCGGCTTCAACCTTGGCGTCTGGGATGGCTTCACCCCAGCCCAGAAGCAGATCATGCAGGCCTGCGCCGGCGCCGAAAACGACTACATGCTGGCCGAGTTCAACGCCCGCAACGGCGACGCGCTGAATACCCTGATCACCAAGCACAACGTCCAGCTGAAGCGGTTCTCCGACGAAGTCATGCGGGAAGTCGGCCGCGTCTCGGGCGAGACGATCGCCGAACTGGCGGCCGCCAACGAGGATGTGAAGAAGGTCTACGACAGCTTCATCGACTTCCGCACCAACGCCAAGGAATGGGCCAACCTGGCCGAGAACGCCTATTATCACGTCCGCAACCTGGACTATCCATATACCAAATAAGCCGTTCGCGGCCGATGCCGGCCTGCGCCTCCCCGCGGGGAGGCGCAGGCCGGTCTTTTTCCGAGCTCCCCGCTCGGCCACTATAAAAAGACCATCCACCGGGGTAGACTGCGGACCGTCCGTCCAGGATCCTTTCCACCGCCCTCCGCGAGAGTCCCACCGTGCAGGCATTGTATCTAGTGGCGCGGGCCATCGACCGCACCAACAGTATCACCGGCAAGATCATCGCTTGGCTGACGCTCGGCATGGTCCTTGTGCAGTTCACCGTCGTCGTGCTGCGCTATGTCTTTGGCCTCGGATTCATCTGGATGCAGGAAAGCATCCTTTACATGCACTCCCTGGTGTTCCTGGTGGGCGCCGGCTTCACGCTCCTGCGCGAAGGCCATGTGCGTGTCGACATCTTCTATCGCGGCGCCACCGGCCGCAAAAAGGCGCTGATCGACATCTGCGGTGTCATCCTGCTCCTTATTCCCTTCTGCATTCTGGTCTGGCAGGTGTCGCTGCCATACGTGATGAACTCGTGGGCGGTGCTGGAAACCTCGCGCGAGACCAGTGGCATTCCAGCCATCTACCTGCTCAAGACGCTGATCCTGGTGTTCACCGTGCTGGTCGGGCTCCAGGGTATTTCCCTGGCCATCAAGTCGCTGCTGGTGCTGACGGGTCTGATGGAGGATTCGGGTGACACCACCGTTCCCGCGTCCGAACGTACCGGCGGAGCCCACTGATCATGGCGACCATGCTTGAAAAAGAGATCTTCGCCGGACTGATGTTCGCGGCCACCGTGGTGGTGCTGCTGTTCGGCTTCCCGGTGGCCTTCACGCTGGGTGGTGTCGCCCTGCTGTTCGGTATCGTCGGCTGGTTCTTCGGCGCCTTCGACATGGCGTTCGTGGCCGCCATGCCGCAGCGCATCTATGGCAGCATGACCAACGACGTGCTGATCGCGGTGCCGCTGTTCGTGTTCATGGGCATCATGCTCGAACGCTCCAAGGTGGCGGAAGAGCTGCTGGAGAGCATGGGGAAGCTGTTCGGCCCCATGCGCGGCGGCCTCGGCATCTCTGTCACCATCGTCGGCGCCCTGCTGGCGGCATCCACCGGCATCGTCGGCGCCACCGTGGTGACCATGGGCCTGCTGTCGCTGCCCACCATGATGCGGCGCGGCTATGACCCCAAGCTTGCCTGCGGCACCATCTGCGCCGCCGGCACGTTGGGTCAGATCATCCCGCCGTCCATCGTGCTGGTGCTGCTGGGCGACCAGATTTCCAACGCCTATCAGGACGCCCAGCGGGCGCTCGGCAACTGGTCGCCGGAACCTGTTTCGGTGGGCGATCTGTTCGCCGGCGCCCTGATCCCCGGCCTCATGCTGGTCGGTCTTTACATTGCCTACCAGTTGATCATCGCCCTGCTGCGCCCCAACGCCAGTCCGGCCATTCCGGCGGACGAGCGGGTTGGGGCCGGCGGCTGGGGCACCCTGCTGCATGCCCTGATCCCACCGGTGGTGCTGATCGTGGCCGTGCTCGGCTCCATTCTCGGCGGTGTCGCCACACCGACGGAAGCGGCCGCTGTCGGGGCCATCGGCTCCATCCTGCTGGCTGGTCAGCGACTGAGCGACGGCCCGGCGTGGTCCATCTACGCCTCCGCCGCCGCCCTGGTGCTGGTACTGGTGCTGACCGCCTTCATGGATCTGCGTGTCGCCCGCAGCGAGATCCCGGCCATGGATATGGTCGGAATCGTCTTCGCCGTGGTGTGCTGCGCGGTCATCGCCTGGGGCCTGTTCGCCAGCCTCAAGAAAGTGTGGGATTCCGGCACCCTGTCGGAGGTGATGAGTTCCACCCTGTCCGTCACCAGCATGGTGTTCATCATCATTGTCGGCGCCGGCCTGTTCTCGCTGGTGTTCCGTGGCTTCGGCGGCGACGACATGGTGCACGAATTCCTCACCAACCTGCCGGGCGGCGTGTTCACCGCCATGCTGGTGGTGATGCTGGTGATGTTCGTTCTGGGCTTCTTCCTCGACTTCATCGAGATCGTGTTCGTCGTTGTACCCATCGTCGGTCCCATCCTGCTGAAGATGGACATCCATCCGGTGTGGCTCGGCGTGATGATGGCCATGAACCTGCAAACGTCGTTCCTGACGCCGCCCTTCGGCTTTGCCCTGTTCTACCTGCGCGGCGTCGCCCCGCCGAGCGTCACAACCGGGCATATCTACAAGGGCATCATTCCGTTCGTGTTCATCCAGATCCTGGCGCTGACCATCCTGGCAGCCTTCCCGGAACTGGCCACTTGGCTGCCGACGGTGATCTTCGGCTAACGTTGGCTCCCATGGCGTAACGAAAAGGCCCCCGAGGTGAAGCACCTCGGGGGCCTTTTCCTTTACTCGGGCGGCGACGGTTCTCGTCACCGACGCCGTAAAAAGACAATCCCTCAGCCGGAGAAGCGGCCGGAGCGCGGGAAGCCGGCCGGCGGCAGCTTGCCGCTGGAGGCACGCTTGCCGATCCAGGGCGTCAGGTCGGTTTCAGTGCGGGTCTTCTCGCCCAGGCGCCACGACAGACCGTCCGCCCCCTTGAACAGCATCAGGTCGCGCAGGCCGCCGTCCTTGTACTTCTGGAGGATGACACCGCGCCCACGGGTCAGTTCAGGCACCTCGTCCAGTGCGAAGACCAACAGCTTGCGATTGTCGCCGACCACGGCAACGCTGTCCTGCCCGTCCTCCACCGGCAGCAGATGGGTGGCGCGTTCCTTGTCGGCGACGTTGAGGATCTGCTTGCCGGCGCGGGTCTGGGCAACCACGTCATCCTCGCTGACCAGGAAGCCGCGGCCGCTATCGGCGGCCACCAGCAGCTTGCGGCCGGGCACATGGACCAGCATGGCGACGATATCGCTGTCGTTGGGCAGGTCGACCATCAGCCGCACCGGCTCGCCGAAGCCGCGGCCGCGCGGCACGCGATCGCCGGTAAGGGTGTAGAACCGCCCGTTGCTGCCGAGGATGAGGATCTTGTCCGTCGTCTGGGCATGCAGGGTCATCTTGAGGGCATCGCCCTCCTTGAACTTGGTGTCGTCGCCGGTCACGGCGGCGTGGCCTTTCACGGCGCGCAGCCAGCCCTTATCCGACAGGATGAGGGTGATCGGCTCGCGCTCCACCAGCGCCTCCAGCGGCACCACCACGGCGGAGGGGGCGTCGCCGATCTCGGTCCGGCGGCGGCCAAGCGCCGTGTGCTGGCCGAACTTCTTCTTGGTCTCCCTGACCTGATCGGCGATGGCCTTCCAGCGCAGAACTTCATCGTTCAGCAGGGCGATGAGGCCCGCCTTCTCCGCCGACAGACCATCATGCTCGCGGCGGATTTCCATTTCCTCCAGCTTGCGCAGCGAGCGCAGGCGCATGTTGAGGATGGCTTCCGCCTGCACGTCGGTGAGGCCGAAGACGCGCATCAGTTCCTGCTTGGGCTCGTCCTCCTCGCGGATGATGCGGATCACCTCGTCGAGGTTGAGGTAAGCGACGAGATAGCCTTCCAGCACCTCCAGACGGTGGTTGATCTTGTCCAGCCGGTGGCGGCTGCGGCGCACCAACACCTCATGCCGGTGGTCGAGGAAGGCGCGCAGCACTTCCTTCAGCGACATGACGCGCGGCACGCCGTCGGCATCCAGCACGTTCATGTTGAGGCCGAAACGGATCTCCAGTTCGGTCTGCTTGAACAGGTGCTCCATCAGCACGTCGGGATCAACGGTGCGCGAGCGCGGCTCCAGCACGACGCGCACGTCCTCCGCCGACTCGTCGCGGACATCCCCCAGGATCGGCAGCTTCTTCTGCGTCACCAGTTCGGCGATGCGCTCGATCAGCTTGGACTTCTGCACCTGGTAGGGGATTTCGGTGATGACGATGTGCCACAGGCCATGGGAGAGCTTCTCCACCTCCCACTTGGCGCGCAGGCGGAAGCCGCCACGGCCGGTGGCATAGGCCTCGCGGATGGCGTCGGCCGTCTCCACCAGCACACCGCCGGTGGGAAAATCCGGCCCCTTCACATGGGCGAGCAGGTCGAGCGGCTCCGCCTCCGGCTTTTTGATCAGGTGCAGCAGGGCGTCGCACAGTTCGCCGGCGTTGTGCGGCGGGATGTTGGTGGCCATGCCGACGGCGATGCCGGCCGAGCCGTTGGCCAGCAGGTTGGGGAAGGCGGCCGGCAGCACCACCGGTTCCTCTTCCTCGCCGTCGTAGGTGGCGCGGAAGTCGACGGCATCCTCGTCCAGGCCGTCCAGCAGGGCGATGGCGACCTCGGTCAGGCGCGCCTCGGTGTATCGCATGGCGGCGGCATTATCGCCGTCGATGTTGCCGAAGTTGCCCTGCCCTTCCACCAGCGGGTAGCGGACGGCGAATTCCTGCGCCAGCCGCACCATCGCCTCGTAGACGGCGCTGTCGCCGTGGGGGTGGTACTTACCGATGACGTCACCGACCACGCGGGCGCATTTCTTGAAGCCGGCGTTGGGGTCAAGCTTCAGCTGTCGCATGGCGAACAGCAGGCGGCGATGAACCGGCTTCAGGCCGTCGCGCACATCGGGCAGCGAACGCGACACGATGGTGGACAGGGCATAGGCGAGGTAGCGCTCGCTGAGCGCCTTCTCCAGCGGTTCGACGCGGATGTCCTCGGGTTTGGCAGGCTTGGTGCTCATCGGCGGCAGGATCTTCCCGATCACTCAAGGAATTGCGGCGCGAACTATAGGCTACGGGCGGGCCATGCGGTCAAGAAATCGTACCCGCGCTGGCGGCAGCGGCCGGCCGAGGGCGGGAAACAGCCGGCGTTCCAGGAAGAACCCGGACAACCGCAGGCCGTCGCGGATGGCGGCGGCGTCCGGTTCCGCCGTCTCGTCCAGCAGGAAGGCCGGCAGCGGCAGCAGGCGGTCGGCATAGGCGGCACCGGCGGCGCGGCTGACCGCCCGCCCCGACCGTGGACTGACCCAGGCCAGATCCGCTGTCGTCCCGGTGGCGGCGCAGGCCGACAGGTCGAGGCCATAGCCGAGTTCCGCGATCAGCACCAGTTCCCATCGCACATAGAGCGGGGCCCACCCGCCATCGCGGACGAGCGCCTCGGTCAGAAGCCGCAACCCCTCGAACAGCAGCGGATGCGGTTCGCGCTCCGGCAGCGCCGTTTCGGTCAGGGCGCAGGCCGACGACAGGCAGGCCAGCCGGGTACGCGCGGCCAGCAGCGATGCAGCGCCAGCATCCAGCAACTCACCGCTGAAAGCCCCCAACTGGTCCTCCAGCCGGCCGCGCCAGGTGACGTCCAGCCGGTTGCCCGGCTGCCACAGGCCGCGCCCGCCCTTGCCGACGGCGCCGCGCACCAGCCCACCGTGGCGGCCGCGGTCGCGGGTGAGCAGGTGGACGACGGCGCTGGTCTCGCCGTGGCGGCGGGCGGCCAGCACGATGCCCTCGTCCCGCCACTCCATGTCCTAGAACACGCCGAGGCCGATGGCGCCGAGCCCCAGCAGCATGGCGGCGAGGCCCCCCGCCATCAGCAGCGTGTCGGCGCCCTTCTGGGCCGGCGTCAGCGGCTGGCGGCGGCGGGCCAGCCGTTCGCGCAGGACGATCAGAGCGCCGAGCAGCACCACCCCGAGGCCGAGGAACATGATGCCAGCGGCCAAGTGGTAGGGATCAAGGGTTCTGCCCATGGCGCGGCCCCTCCCCGGTGGCGGTCAGACGTCGAAATCCAGGCCCCACTCGGCGTAGCTGTCGCGCCGCTCGGCCCAGTCTTCCTTGACCTTGACGTGCAGGAACAGGTGAACCCGCCGCTCCAGCAGCGCCTCCAGCTCCGCCCGCGCGGCGGCGCCGATGGCCTTGATCTGGCGGCCCTGCTTGCCGAGCACGATGGAGCGCTGGCTGTCGCGCATGACGAAGACGGTCTGGTCGATGCGCACCGACCCGTCCTTGCGCTCCTCCCATGCCTCGGTGAGGATGGTGACGGCGTAGGGCAGTTCCTGGTGCAGGTTGAGGAACAGCTTCTCCCGGGTGATCTCCGCCGCCAGCAGGCGCTGCGGCAGGTCGGAGATTTCGTCCTCCGGGAACAGCCAGGGGCTTTCCGGCACCCGCTTGGCCAACGTCCGCACCAGATCCTTCACGCCGTCGCCGGTGAGGGCGGAGACCATGAACACGTCGGTGAACACGCCGGTTTCGTAGAGAGACTGGGCCAGCACCAGCAGGGTCGGACGCTCCACCGCATCGACCTTGTTGAGCACCAGGATGGCCTTCTTGTGCGCCTTCTCCAGGCCGTCGATGATGCGCCGCACGTCGTCGCCGAGGCCGCGCCGGCTGTCGACCATCAGCATCACCAGGTCGGCGTCATGGGCGCCGCTCCAGGCGGCGGAGACCATGGCGCGTTCCATGCGCTTCTTCGGCTCGAAGATGCCCGGCGTGTCGACGAAGATGAGCTGCGCCCGCCCCTTCATGGCGATGCCGCGCACGATGGAGCGGGTGGTCTGCACCTTCGGCGACACGATGGTCACCTTGGCACCGACGATGGTGTTCACCAGGGTGGATTTGCCGGCGTTGGGCGCCCCCAGCACGGCGATGAAGCCGGCCCGCGTCGGGGCGTCGGGGTCTTCCTCGTCCTCGTCGTCGAGATCGTCCTCGTCGTCGAAGTCCTCGTCGTCGTCCCAGCCGCCGGCGATGTCGTTCTCGTCGAAGTCTTCGTCCTCGGGACGGCCGTCGTCGGCGGTATCGATGTTCGTCATCCTTGCTTACTGACCCTGTCGAGAAGCGCCTCGGCAGCCATCTGCTCCGCCTTGCGCTTGGATGTTCCGGTACCGGTGGCCGGCGCCACCCCATTGACGGCCACCTCCACCACGAAATGCGGCTCGTGCGCCGGGCCGACGGTTTCCACCGTGCGATAGACCGGCAACGGCTTGCCCTGCCCCTGCGCCCATTCCTGCAAGGCCGTCTTGGCGTCCTTGGGCGGCCGCAGCTCCGCTTCCATAAGCGGCGTGAAGCGGGCCTCGACGAACCGCCGCGCCGCTTCCAGGCCACCATCCAGATATAGGGCGCCGATCACCGCTTCGCAGATGTCGGCTTTCAGGCTGGCGGAGTTGCGGGCACCCGCCTCCTCCTCGCCGCGCGACAGCGACACATGGGCCCCGAGACCGAGGCCATCGGCCACCACCACCAGCGCTTCCTTGCGCACCAGGCCGGCATGGCGGCGAGCAAGCTGGCCCTCTGCCTCCGTCGGGTAGCGGGTCAACAGCATGTCGGCGACGATCAGGCCGAGCACGCGATCGCCCAGAAACTCAAGCCGCTCGTAGCCGACCGGAAATGGCCCGCCGGAACTGCGGTGGGCCAGTGCCTCGGCCAGCAGGCGCGGGTTCTGGAAGCGATGGCCGAGGCCGTCCTCCAGGCACGATCGGTCGGGTGTGGCGGCAGTCGCCATGGCGTCAGTCCACCGACTCGAAGAAGCGCGACCAGCGGATGGCCCCGGGCCATTTCCACACCTCCCACAGACGGGCCGAGCCGTCGGTGGAGAAGAACAGGATTTCGGCACGGCCAACCATGTTCTCGAACGGCACGAAGCCAACGTTGCCGCGGCTGTCGTCGGAATTGTCGCGGTTGTCGCCCATCATGAAATAATGATCGGCGGGCACGATGAACTCGCGTGTGTCGTCGGTGATGCGGTCGTCGCTCATCTCGATGATGCGATGGCGCGAACCACCGGGCAGCGTCTCGATGTACTGGGGGAAACGGCGGGTATTGCCCATGGGATCGCGATCGATGAAATCCTCGATGCGTTCGCGCGGCACCGCCTCGCCGTTGATGACAAGACGTCCTTCCCGCATCTGGATGCGGTCGCCGGGCAGGCCGATGACGCGCTTGATGTAGTCGGTTTTGTTGTCGCGCGGGAACTTGAACACCGCCACGTCGCCCCGCTCCGGCGGCGTCGCCAGCACCCGCCCGTCGATAGGCGCCAGACCGAAGGGGAAGCTGTGCCGCGAGTAGCCATAGGAATACTTGGAGACGAACAGATAGTCGCCGATCAGCAGGGACGGAATCATCGATCCCGAGGGGATATTGAACGGCTCGAAGGCCACCGTCCGCACGACGACGGCGATCAGGACGGCGTAAATGACCGTGCGGATCGTCTCGCCGAAGCCACCAGACTTCTTCTTATCGCTGAACAAGTGCCTTCACCTTGTTGATTAACAAAGCTATTTCCAAAAATACCCTCGCCACGGACTAGGATCAAAGCCTTCCGGGCGGCGCGAGTCAAGGCATCGCGCCGTCAGCCACGGTCGGCCGGCACGGCGGAGATGATGACCATGGCCTCGGCGATAGGATATTCGTCGGTGAGCGTCAAGCTGATCTGCGCCGTCATGCCCGCCGGAGTGATCTCCTTCAGCCGTTCGGCCGCGCCACCGGTAAGCACCAGGGTCGGCTGACCGGTGGGCAGGTTCACCACCCCCATGTCGCGCCAGAAGACGCCCTTGCGGAAGCCGGTGCCGAGCGCCTTCGACGCCGCCTCCTTGGCCGCGTAGCGCTTGGCGTAGGTGCCGGGGTACTGGCGACCGGCGCCCTTGCGGCGTTCGGCTTTGGCGATCTCGGCATCGGTGAAGATGCGCCGGATGAACCGCTCGCCGAAGCGGTCGAGCGTCTGCTCGATGCGGCGGATGTCGATGAGGTCGGACCCAAGACCGAGGATCATCACGCTGTCACCTCCTGCTGTCCATCGCGCCGAGCAGCGACCGGCTAGGCGCCGCGTCCGCCCCCGCCGGCCGGCTGGCCGGTCAGGGCAGCGAGCCGCTCCAGCCGCCGCATGGCGCGCATGCGTTCATAGGATGCCAGAACGCGCTTGATCGGCAGATAGAACAAAAACCATACGATCACCGCCCACGGCAGCGAACCGACGAACATCGGCCACCACACCGGCCAGACGCTCTGCATCAGCAGTTGGCCGTCCAGGCTGACCACCCCTTGCCACAGGGCGTTGAACAACTGGGTGAAATCCAGGTGATGGACTGACTGGGCACGGCCGCCGAGCAGGAAGTTGCCGGTATGCCAGCTCGCCACCCAGATGAACGGAAAAGTCCACGGGTTGCCGACCACCGTGCCAATCGCCGAGGCGATCAGGTTGCCCCGCACCACCCACGCGGCCATGGCGGCCAGCAGGAAGTGAAACCCTACCATGGGCAGGATCGACATGGCGGCGCCACAGGCGAACCCAGCCGCCACGGCGGCCGCGGAGCCTTGGAGCCGTGACAGCTTCAAGGCATAAAGGCGCCCCGATCGCCGCCACCCCAGGCGCGGCCAGAAAAAGTCCCTCAGTTTCCGGAGGAGTGTCTTGGGGACGCGGCGCTTGAACATGGGGGAACAGTGGTCCTGATACGGCGGCGGAGGTAACGGGGACGCGGCGGCGGTGGTGTAATCCGTCCATCGGCGGTCGTCCCCTCTTACCGCCAACGTCTGTCATTGCCGCGCCCGTTCCACGGTATTGACCGCCGCATTGGCGCGAAGCGCGGCGATGATATTGGTCAGATGCTTAACATCCCGCACCTCGATGTCCATCAGCATGTCGAAGAAATCGGTGGTGCGGTTGAGAATTTTCAGATTCGTAATGTTCCCCAGGTTCTTGGCGATCACCGTCGACAGGGCGCCGAGGGTGCCCGGCTCGTTCGCCACCACCATCTTCACCCGGCCGATATGGGTGCGGACGCCGCTTTCCCCTTCCCACGCCAGATCCAGCCAGCGTTCCGGCTCGTCGGAAAACTGCTCCAACTGGTCGCAGTCTATGGTATGGATGGTGACGCCGCGCCCGGTGGTGACAATGCCGACGATGCGGTCGCCGGGCAAGGGGTGACAGCAGCGGGCGTAGTGGACCGCCATGCCGGGGATCAATCCCTTGATGTGCAGGGCGCCGCTGCCCTCGGGCTTGCGCTCGCGGTCCATGGGCCGATATTCGGCCGCCGACGGCTGGGAGCGGCGACGGCGGAAGAACGACACCACGTTCTCGATGCGCGACTGCTTGACGCCGGGATAGACCGCCGCCAGCACCTCCTGAGCCGTGTGGGTGCCCTCGCCCACCACGGCATAGAGGTCTTCCACCGAATCGGCCTTGAAGCGGCGCAGCACCCCCTCCAGGCCCTTCTCGGTCAGATCGTAACCCTCGTGCCGGAACGCGCGGGTCAGCAACTGGCGCCCCAGTTCCAGGTATTGGGCGCGGGCCTGGCTGCGGATGAAGCGGCGGATGCGGGCGCGGGCCTTGCCGGTGGCGACGAAGCGTTCCCACTCCGGCGATGGCGTTTGCGCCTTCGAGGTGATGATGTCGACCTGATCGCCGTTCTTCAGCACCGTGCGCAGCGGCACCATGCGTCCGTTGACCTTGGCGCCAACGCAGGTATCACCCACCTGGGTATGGACGGCATAGGCGAAATCCACCGGACAGGCGCCCGACGGCAAGGCGATGAGGTCGCCCTTGGGGGTGAAGCAGAACACCTGGTCCTGGAACATCTCAAGCTTGGTGTGCTCAAGAAATTCCTCGGGACCGGAAGCGTGCTCCAGGATTTCCAGAAGTTCCCGCAGCCAGCGATACTGGCGGCCCTCCATGTTGGGCGAGCCGCCCTGTTTGTAGGACCAGTGGGCGGCCACACCCAACTCGGCGATCTCGTGCATCTGACGGGTGCGGATCTGCACCTCGATGCGGTGCTTCTCCGGGCCGATGATGCCGGTATGCAGCGACTTGTAGCCGTTGGGCTTCGGCGTCGAGATGTAGTCCTTGAAGCGTCCGGGCACCATGGGATAAGACCCGTGGATGATTCCCAGCGCCCGATAGCAGTCCTCGACGCTGTTGACGGTGACGCGGAAGGCCATGATGTCGGACAGTTGCTCGAAAGCGACATCCTTCATCTGCATCTTGCGCCAGATGCTGTAGGGGGTTTTCTCGCGCCCCGACAACTCCACCTCGGTCAGGCCGTTCTCCGCCAGCACCGCGGTCAATTCGGACAGGATGCGCTTGACCAGATCGCCGCCTTGTTCCCGCAGGTACTTGAGGCGGGTGAGGATGGACTCGCGGGCGTCCGGGTGCAGTTCCGCGAAAGCCCGGTCCTCCAACTCCATCTTCCACGCATCCATGCCGATACGCTCGGCGAGTGGCGCGTAAATTTCCATGGTCTCGGCGGCGATGCGCTGACGCTTTTCCGGCTTCTTGATGTAGTGGAGCGTGCGCATGTTGTGCAGGCGGTCGGCCAGCTTCACCAACAGAACACGGATATCCTCCGACATGGCCAGCAGCAGCTTGCGGAAGTTCTCCGCCTGCTTGGCCGAGTCGGATGTCAATTCGATGCGGGTGAGCTTGGTGACGCCATCGACCAGACGGGCCACCTGAGCGCCGAAGAGCTTCTCGATCTCTTCCAGCGTCGCCGAGGTATCCTCGATGGTATCGTGCAGCAGCGCCGTGACGATGGAGGCGCAGTCGAGACGGTATTCCGTCAGGATGCCGGCGACCTCCACCGGGTGCGAGAAGTAGGGGTCGCCGGAGGCCCGCAACTGCGAGCCATGCATCTTCATGGCATAGACGTAGGCCCGGTTGAGGAGATCCTCGTCGGCCTGGGGATCATAGGAGCTGACACGCTCCACCAGTTCAAACTGGCGCATCATGGCGTGAGCACCTCCGCCATGGAAGCGGCACCGGAACCGCCGCCGAGGGGGTGGGCAGAAGCCCTATTCGGGGAGCACCCCTCGTGCGCCATCATCACCTC
>JAEWWF010000162.1 GCA_023396465.1 Pseudomonadota bacterium | reverse complement strand
GGGTGGCCGAGGCCGGCTTCGTGGTCATTCCGTGGAGCGACCTTGGCCCCGACGCGGTGCGCATGGTCTGCGCCTTCAACACCGACATGGCCGACGTCGAGCGCCTGCTGGCGGTCATCGCCGGGCGGGTGGGGTGACGTCATGACCCATCCCGGCCCGACGCTCACCCTGACCCCGCGCCCCGGCAGCCTCGCCATCTGCCGCCTGCCAGCCACCGCGCCGGTGCCCGACTGGGCCTGGCAGGGCGCCTTTCACAGCCTCACCCGCACGCCGGACGAGCTATCCGTCATCTGCGACCATGCCGCCGCCTCTGCCGCCCCGGCGGCAGAGGGTTTGCGGGTGGATGGACCGTGGCGGGTGTTCGAGGTGCAGGGGCCGTTCGCTTTCGAGGTCACCGGCGTGGTGGCGGCGCTGTCGCGGCCGCTGGCCGAGGCCGGCATCGGCATCTTCGTGCTGTCCACCTTCGACACCGACTGGATCCTGGTGAAGGCGGACTTTGCCGACGCCGCCGCCGAGGCATGGCGGACGGCCGGGCACACGGTGGCGGCGGCCTGAAACGGCAACGGGCCGCCCCCTGGGGAGCGGCCCGTGTCCGTGTCATGGCGTGCGGCCTGAGGATCAGGCGGCGCTGCCCTGCTTGGAGGCCCGCTTGCGCTCGTTCGGATCGAGGAACTTCTTGCGCAGGCGGATGGCCGACGGGGTGACTTCCACCAGCTCGTCTTCCTGGATGTAGGCCAGGGCGTCTTCCAGCGTCATCCGGCGCGGCGGCGGCAGCAGGATGGCATCGTCCTTGCCGGCGGCGCGGACGTTGGACAGCTTCTTGGCCTTCTGGACGTTCAGTTCCAGGTCGCCGGTCTTGGTGTGCTCGCCGACGATCATGCCGCCGTAGACCTTGGTGCCCGGGGTGATGAACTGCGGGCCGCGGTCGAGCAGGTTGAACAGCGCGTAAGCCACGGCGTCACCGGCATCGGTGGCGATCAGCACGCCGTTGCGGCGGCCTTCGATCGGGCCCTTGTAGGGGGCGTAGCCGTGGAACAGGCGGTTCATGATGCCGGTGCCACGGGTGTCGGTCAGGAACTCGCCGTGGTAGCCGATCAGGCCGCGCGACGGGGCATGGAAGACAATGCGGGTCTTGCCACCGCCGGACGGCCGCATTTCGGTCATCTCGGCCTTGCGCTGGGCCATCTTCTCGACGACGGTGCCCGAGAACTCCTCGTCGACGTCGATGACGACCTCTTCGATCGGCTCCATGCGCTGGCCGTTCTCTTCCTTGAACAGCACGCGCGGGCGCGAGATGGACAGCTCGAAGCCCTCGCGGCGCATGGTCTCGATCAGCACGCCAAGCTGAAGTTCGCCACGGCCGGCGACCTCGAAGGCGTCCTTGGCCTCGGTTTCGCTGACGCGGATGGCGACGTTGCCTTCGGCTTCGGCCATCAGGCGGGCGCCGATGACGCGGCTGGTGACCTTGTCGCCGTCCTGGCCGGCCAGCGGGCTGTCGTTGACCGAGAAGGTCATGGCCAGCGTCGGCGGGTCGATCGGGTGCGACGGCAGCGCCTCGGTGACCTCGGTGGCGCAGATGGTGTCGGCGACCGTGGTCTTGGTCAGGCCGGCGATGGCGATGATGTCGCCGGCCTCGGCTTCCTCCACCGGTACCCGCTGGAGGCCCCGGAAGGCCAGGATCTTGGAGGCGCGGCCCTGTTCCAGCAGCTTGCCGTCGCGGCCGAGCGACTTGATCGGCTGGTTGACCTTCAGGCGGCCAGTGGCGATGCGGCCGGTGAGGATGCGCCCGAGGAAGTTGTCCGACTCGAGCGTCGTCGCCAGCATGGAGAACGGCGCGTCGAGATCGCGCTTGGGCGCCGGGACGTGGTTGACGATCAGCTCGAACAGCGGCGTCAGGTCTTTCGGGGTGTCGGCTTCCAGGTCGCGCACCGCCCAGCCGTCGCGGCCGACGGCGAACAGGGTCGGGAAGTCCAGCTGTTCGTCGTTGGCGTCGAGGGTGCTGAACAGGTCGAACACCTCGTCATGCACTTCGTGCGGGCGGGCGTCCTGACGGTCGACCTTGTTGATGATGACGATGGGGCGCAAGCCCAGCTTCAGCGCCTTCGACAGCACGAACTTGGTCTGCGGCAGCGGCCCTTCGGCCGAGTCGCACAGCAGCACCACGCCGTCCACCATGGACAGGATGCGCTCCACCTCGCCGCCGAAGTCGGCGTGGCCCGGCGTGTCGACGATGTTGATGCGGGTGCCCTGCCAATCGACAGAGGTGCACTTGGCGAGAATGGTGATGCCGCGCTCACGCTCCAGATCGTTGGAGTCCATGGCGCGTTCGGCCACCTTCTGGTTCTCGCGGAAGGTGCCGCTCTGCTTCAGCAGGGCGTCGACAAGGGTGGTTTTGCCGTGGTCGACGTGGGCGATGATCGCAATATTGCGGAGGTTCATGAGTTTCCAATCTGCGTCCGCGCCGACCGACGGAAGGACCCCTCAGGCCAGTTCCGGTGCCAGCAGCGTCTTCAAGGGGACGTCCGGCCGGGCGCCCATGTGGCTGATGATTTCGGCCGCGCATCGGCTGGCCAAGTGGCCGCTCTCGGCCAGCGACTTGCCGCGTGTATACCCGAAAAGGAACCCCGAAGCATAGAGGTCACCGGCGCCCGTCGTATCAACGAGGCGCGCCGGCGGATGCGCGTCCACCACGAAGCTGTCCTGACCGTTCACGATCACGCTGCCCTTGGCGCTGCGCGTCAGGCAGGCGATCTCGACATGCTCCCGCACCTGACGGGCGGCGGCGTCGAAGCTGTCGGTCTGGTAGAGCGACATGATCTCCGCCTCGTTGGCGAACAGGATATCGACCAGTCCTTCCGTGAGTTCAAGAAATTCCTCGCGGTGACGGTCGACGCAGAAGGCGTCCGACAGCGACAGAGCGACCTTACGGCCGGCTTCCTGGGCGGCGAGGCAGGCGCGGACGATGGCGTCCTTGGCGAGCGGCGCGTCCCACTGGTAACCCTCCACATAGGTCACCTCGGCACTGGCGATCAGATCCTCGTCGATATCGGCGGGCGCCAGCCGGGTGCAGGCGCCAAGATAGGTATTCATCGTGCGCTGCGCATCGGGGGTGACGAGAATCAGGCAGCGGGCGGTGGGCACGCCCTCGGCGGCGGGCAGGGCCGGAGTGCCGTAGTGGACGCCGATGGCGGAAATGTCGTGCTGGAAGACGCGGCCCAGGGTGTCCTCGGCGACCTTGCCGATGAACGCCGGCCGGCCGCCCAGCGAGGCGATGCCAGCCACCGTGTTGGCGGCCGAGCCGCCGCTGCTTTCAATGGCCGGACCCATGGCGGCATAGATCTCTTCCGCCTTGGTGCCGTCGATCAGGACCATCCCGCCCTTGGGCATGCCGTGGGTCGCGAGAAAGGCGTCCTCGGCATTCGTCAGCACGTCGACGATGGCGTTCCCGATGCCAACGACATCGAAGCGGGTGTCGGCCATACCTGAAAGTCCCCTGTCTTGTCCGTGTTGATTAAGGTCCGGAATCGTGGCCGGCAGTATAACGCCTGTCCTTGGCGGCACAAGAGCGGCACACGGGGAACATCTCGCCGATTCGTCCTTGCGCACGCGCCATGGTCCTCCCGACTTGCGTCGCGTCGCCACCGCTGGCACCGTTGCGGCATGACGTGCCCGCCCGCCGCCGACGATCCCGACGACGACAGCCAGGCCAGTTCCGCCTTCGCGGCGGAGGTGGGCCGGGTGGTCTATCCCGATGTGCCGGAAGACCGCCGCGCCCTCGACCTGCGCATCGCCGCCACCTATGACTGGACCTTCGGCCTTCACGGCGCCGGGCCGCGCGCCGTGCTGTGGAGCAACGGGCGCGGCCAGCGCCTGCGGTTCCGTCAGCTGGTGCGCCTGTTCGGGCCGGAAGTGCGGCGCGGCGGCCTGTTTCGGGCACCGCAGGGGGCGGTGCGCATCAACGACCTCGGCTGCGGCTACGGCGCCCTGTTCGGCTGGCTGCGTCGCAACCGTTGGCTGGCGGCGGAGACGGCCTATGTCGGTTACGACCTTTCCCCCAAGCTGATCGAGGCGGCGCGGCGGCGCTTTCCCGAGTCTCGGGCCACCTTCTACCTCTCCGGCGAGGCGACGGAGGAGGCGGATTATTCCTTCGCCTCCGGCACCTTCGGCCTCAAGCTCGATCTGCCGGGCGATGCGTGGCGGGCCCATTGCCAGGACGTGCTGCGCCAGTTGTGGGGGCGCAGCCGGCGCGGCATGGCCTTCAACATGCTCGACCGTCGCGGCCGCAAGGGGCGGCCCGACGACGGGTCGCTGTTCTATGCCGACGCGGCGGAATGGGCCGCCTTCGCCGCCGATGGGCTGGGCGCGCGGGTGGACCTGCTGACCCACTACACTCCGCACGATTTCACGGTGCTGGCGTGGCGGTAATGCCGCCGTAACACGAGGGCTGTTGCCTGCCCTCGCGGTTTGCGTATGCTTCTTTCATACCAAAAAATACATCAGGGAGGATCTGCGTATGCCTTACAAGACGATCGTCGTGCATCTGGACTCCACCGAGCGCTGCGCCAAGCGGGTTGCCCTGGCGTTGGGCATCGCCCGTCAGCACGGCGCGACTCTGCACGGCTGCTTTGCCCAGACCGATCCCCACGTCTCGATGATCGACCCGCTGCACCGCGCCAGCGACCGCCTGAAGGCGGCGTTCGACGAGGTCACCGGCCGGGTGCGGGCCGAGGCGGAGGCGGCCGGCGTGGCGGTCCGGTTCTCGATGTCGCCGCTGATCACGGCGTCGAACGTCATCCATTATTTCGTGCGCGCCGCCCGGCATGCCGATCTGGCGGTGATCGGTCAGTTCGACCGCGACACCGGCAAGGGCATCGTGCCCGAGGACATGGCCGAGCAGGTGGTGCTGAACGCCGGGCGACCGGTGCTGGTGGTGCCCTACGCCGGCGAGTTCCCGCGCTGGAACGATCATGTGATGGTGGCCTGGAACGCCGGCCGCGAGGCCGCCCGCGCCATGTCCGATGCCCTGCCGCTGCTGGCGACGGCCGGCAAGGTCAGCGTCATGGTGGTGCGCGGCAAGGGCGATTCTGAAGCCGATTCGCCGGGCTACAAGGACGAGGACGTGCAGCACTACCTGGCCGGCCACGGCATCGCCAGCGATCTGCGATCGGCCGTCGCCACCGAGATCGGCATCGTCGACATGCTGCTCAACCGCGTCTCCGACGAGGCCGCCGGCCTGTTGGTGATGGGGGCGCACGGACACTACGGCTTCCCCCACATCCTGCGTGGTGGCGTGACGCGCGAGATGCTGCGTCACATGACCGTGCCGGTGCTGCTGAGCCACTGAGGCTGGTGACGGCGGGAGGCGGCGGCGGTTCCACTGCCGTCAAGAACCGCCGCCGCGCCGCCGCAACGCTCCCGGCGTCACCCCCCGTTCCTTGCGCAGGGCGCGGGTCAGCGCCGTCTGGTCGGCGTAGCCGCAGGCCAGGGCGATATCCACGATCGGCCGGGTGCCGTCGGCCAGCAGGGCCGCGGCGCGGTCGAGGCGGGCGCGGCGGAGATATTCCGCCACGCCGCATCCGATCTGCCGGCGGAACTCCGCTTGCAGGTGGCTGGGGCTGAGGCCGGCGGCGCGCGCCACCTCTGCCACCGTCACCGGCTGGTCGAGGTGGGCGTCGAGGAAGGCGGTGGCGGCGGCGACCCGCGCCGAGGCCGGGGTTGGCGGGCGTGTCGACGCCTCCGGTTCGGCCGGCTGGGCCTCCAGCAGCAGGAGCGCGAGGGCATGATGGGCGGTGGCGGCATCGGGGGCGCCGCCCAGGTCCGCCAGATAGCGCACCAGATGCCGCGCCGGATCGGCCAGGGAAAAGAAGGTGCCGGCCGCCAGCCGCGGCAGCAGCCGGTGTGGTATGCCGGCGGCATGCGCGGTGAAATCGACCACCAGGAAACGGTTGCCCTGCCCCTCCACCCTGAAACGGTGCGGCACCTGCGGCGCCAGGAAGACGCCGCGCCCGTCGCGCACCGTATCGGCCCGCCCGCCGACATGCAGCGGCATGCCGCCGGTGAGCGGCAGCACGATCTGGTGGTGGTCGTGGACGTGCGTGTCCTCCGTCCGCAACGGCTGGTAGGAGCGCACTTCGACCCGAAGGGGTGTCGTCGTCATCCCGCCATGCTCCGCCTCCCGCCCGGTGCTGGCAAGAGTCGAGTCGCGGCAGCCTTGCAGCGGCCGCGGTTGACGCCCCGGCGGCCATGGGCTACCTCCGGTGCGGGCCGGCCCTCCACCCGCCGGCGATATCCACAGCCAGATGGAACAGACACACGATGAGCCGCATTTTTTCGGGCGTTCAGCCCACGGGCAACCTGCATCTCGGCAATTATCTCGGCGCCATCCGCAACTGGGTGCGGTTGCAGAACGAGTTCGAGTGCATCTTCTGCGTCGTCGACATGCACGCCATCACCGTCTGGCAGGACCCCGCCGCGCTGACCCAGGCGACCCGCGAAGTGACCGCGAGCTTCATCGCCGCCGGTATCGACCCGGAAAAGCAGGTTCTGTTCAATCAGTCGGCGGTCGCCGGTCACGCCCAACTGGCGTGGGTGTTCAACTGCGTCGCCCGCATCGGCTGGCTGAACCGCATGACCCAGTTCAAGGAAAAGGCCGGCAAGAACCGCGAGAACGCGAGCGTCGGCCTTTACGCCTATCCGAACCTCATGGCCGCCGACATCCTGCTGTACAAGGCGACCCATGTGCCGGTGGGCGAGGACCAGAAGCAGCACCTGGAACTGGCGCGCGACATCGCCCAGAAGTTCAACACCGACTTCGGGCGCGAGGTCTTCCCGCAGCCGGAACCGCTGATCTTCGGCGCCGCCACCCGCGTCATGTCCCTGCGCGACGGCACCGCCAAGATGAGCAAGTCGGCGGAAAGCGATTACTCGCGCATCAACATGACCGACGATGCCGACACCATCGCCCAGAAGATCCGCAAGGCCAAGACCGACCCCGAGCCGCTGCCCGCCGATGCCGACGGCTTCGAGGGCCGCGCCGAGGCCCGCAACCTGGTGAACATATACGCCGCCCTGCGCGACGTGTCGTTCACCGAGGCGGTGGCCGAGGTGGGCGGTCAGCCGTTCAGCGCGTTCAAGGGCATCCTCACCGACGTGGCGGTGGACGTACTCGGCCCCATCAACGCCGAGATGAAGCGCCTGCTCGATGACGTGTCGGAAATCGACAAGGTGCTGGCGCGCGGGGCCGAACGGGCCCGCGCCATCGCCCAGCCGACCATCGACGAGGTTTACGACACCGTCGGTTTTCTGCGGGTTTGAGGTCGGTTCCGGCGCGGCGGTGGACGGATGGGGCCGCAACTGGCCCTTCCGTGCCGCCGCGTCCTGGCCTATGACTGAAGAGCCGATCCGATCCCCCTCCGGCCGAGGTTGCCCGTTGCGCGCTGCCGTTCGCCGTCCCCTGGTCCTTGCCCGCCTGGCCGGCCTGATCGCCGCCCTGGTGGGGGCGCTGTGGCTGACGGTGATGGCGGCGCGGGCGGTGGAACAGCCGCTGGTGGCCGACCTGTCCAAGCATCTGGTGGCCATCACCACCGGCTTCGCGGGCACCGACGTGCTGCTGTTCGGCGCCACCGATGGACCTGGCGACGTGGTGCTGGTGGTGCGCGGGCCGGAGCAGCCGGCGGTGGTGCGCAAGAAGGACAAGGTGGCCGGCCTCATCTGGGCCAATACCGAATCGGTCACTTTCACCGGCGTTCCCAGTTTCTACAAGGTCGCCAGTTCCCGCGCCTTTGATGAGTTCATGGCCGACGGCCTGCGGGAGCGGCACCGCATCGGGACCGACACGCTGGATCTGGTTCCCGCCGACGGCAGCCGCGCCACCCCGGCCGAGGTGGCCGCCTTCCGCGAGGCGCTGGTGCGCCTGAAGACCGAGACCGGCCTGTACCTGGAACGCGAGGAGGGGGTGCGCATGCTCGCCAACCGCCTGTTCCGGTCGGAACTCTACTTTCCCTCCAACGTGCCGACCGGAACCTACATGGTCGAGGTCTATCTGGTGCGCGAAGGGGAAGTGGTGTCGGCGGAGGTGACACCGCTGGTCATCAGCAAGGTCGGCATTGGCGCCGAGATTTTCCATTTCGCCTACCGGCAGTCGGTGCTGTACGGCTTCGCGGCCATCCTGCTGGCCGTTGCCTCCGGCTGGCTTGCCGGCCTGGTTTTCCGTAAGAGCTGACCGGAGCTTCCGATCATGAGCGACGACACCGCCCCCGCCGCCCCGACGTCGCCCCGCACCTTTCTGGTCGTCGTCGACGAGACCGAGGAGATGCAGGCGGCCCTGACCTATGCCTCCTACCGTGCCCGCTCCACCGGCGGCGCGGTTGCCTTGCTGAAGGTGGTGGAACCGGCCGAGTTCCAGCATTTCGCCGCCATCGGCGCCCGCATGCAGGACGAAAGCCGCGAGGAAGCGGAGCAACTGCTGCAACGGCTGTCGGCGGAGGTGGTGAAACTGTGCGGCCGCATGCCCATCCTGTTCATCCGCGAGGGTAAGGCGCAGGACGAACTGCTGCGGCTGATCGAGGACGAGCCCGCCATCTCCATCCTGGTGCTCGCCGCCGGTACCGGGCCGGAGGGGCCGGGGCCGCTGGTGTCGGCGCTGACCGGCCGCATGTCGGGCAAGCTGCGGGTGCCGCTGACCATCGTGCCGGGGACGTTGTCGGTGGACGACATCCGACGTCTGGCTTGACCTTCCGGTCGTGGTGGACCACATAACGACCAAGCCCGACGCTCAGGAATAGACGCCCCTGCGGCGGCGCGATGCCAGGCGATGCCGGTGCCGCAAGGCGGCGCGAGAGACGACGACGAGGGATCATCCATGTTCATCCAGACCGAGCCGACCCCGAACCCCGCCACGCTGAAGTTCCTGCCGGGCCGGCAGGTGATGCCGCAGGGGACCGCCGACTTCACCTCCGCCGAAAAGGCGGCGCCGTCGCCGCTCGCCACCCGCCTGTTCGGCGTCGACGGCGTGACGGCGGTGTTCCTTGGCGCCGACTTCGTGACGGTGACGAAGCAGGAGGGGCACGACTGGCAGAACCTGAAGCCGATGATCCTCGGCGCCATCATGGAGCACTACACCAGCGGCGTGCCGGTCATCCACACCGTCGCCCTCGACAGCCTGAACGACGGCGACGATGACGAAATCGTCGCCCAGATCAAGGAACTGATCGAAACCCGCGTTCGCCCGGTGGTGGCCCGCGACGGCGGCGACATCGTGTTCCGCGGCTTCGAGAACGGGGTCGTCTACCTGCACATGCAGGGCGCATGTTCCGGTTGCCCCAGCTCCAGCATGACCCTGAAGAACGGCATCGAGAACATGCTGCGCCACTTCGTGCCGGAAGTGCGGCTGGTGGAAGCGGTGACCTGACCGACGGATATCCGGGGTGCCCTGGACGGGCGCGGTGGCCGGAGAGGCATTCTCCGGCCATTTTTCTTTCGGGGGCGGTGCTTGAGGCTTGGTTGTATACCGTTTCAAGGGCTCGACTCGGGCAAGCCGGGTCAGCAGGCGTTGGTTCTTGCCCCGAAATGGTCCCGCCGTTGCCGCCGATCTGCCCTTCCCCCGCCCCATTCCACTGTCATCAAACGAGCCGGGGTCCTTGACTCCGCAGGATTTTCCGCTGGATGCCGGGGCGCGGCGGCCGAAGGAGGTAGTCATCCGGTTGACGAACGAGGTGGCTTCCGTATCATCCCCTACGCAAAGACGTGCCTCGGCTTTCCGCCGGGCGCGGCTGTGCCAGCGTCGCCGGCCCGCCCGGCGGCTCCCCGCCGGCCCTGTGCGACAGGAGAATGAAGGGGGAAGTCCGGCTTGCCCCGGCGAAGGTGGCCGCAAGCGCCAAGGCGCGGCCATCGGCCGATCAGAGAAGAGATACGCGGAATGACGACGCCCTTGTCCGGTCGCTGGTTCGACCGTATCGCTCTTGGCTTTGTGGGGGCCTGCGTGGTGACGCTCTACGGCGTCACCCTCACGGATTTCGCCGCCCCTTACATGCCGGGCGCTCCCATCCGCGGTGAATTGGGCACCAGCCTGTCGGGGACGGTGCCGGCTTTGCGCTACGTCTATTCGTCGGACGGGCAGGAGGCGCGCAACCTGCGTCCGGCGGTGATGAGCAAGCTGTCCTTCCCGGAGCCGCCGCCGCTGCCGGTGCGGATATCCTTACCCATCGACCGCTTCGGGCCGGTGTCGGCGGAGAGCGTGCGCGAGGTGCGGCGGCTGTATGATGCCCTTGGCTACAACATCGCCGGGGTGGTCGAAGGCAACGGCGTGCCGCGCCTTTATCTGTCGGCGGTGCCGGCCGACATGCCGCATGTCAATGATACCGAACTGCGCAAGAGCCTGTTCATCCGCACCGTGCTGCCGCTGGTGCTGCGGGTGAACGAGGAGGTCAGCCGCGATCGCGCCCGCCTGATGGAGATCGACAGCCGCCTGAAGACCGGGCAGGCCGTCCATCCCACCGATCTCGACTGGGTGCGCAAGATGGCCGATACCTATCGGGTTCCCGATGGCAGCATCGAGAGTCTGTTGCGCAAGGTGGACGTGGTGCCGCCGTCGCTGGCCCTGGCCCAGGCCATCGAGGAAAGCGGCTGGGGGACGTCCCGCTTCGCGCGTGAGGCCAATGCCCTGTTCGGCCAGTGGACCACCGACCCCCGCGCGCCCGGCATAGCAACCGGGGTGCCGCCGACCGATCCCAACTACAACAACCGCATCCGCGCCTTTCCGACGCTGCTGGACGCGGTGCGGTCCTATGTCCGCAACCTCAATACCCACCGCGCCTATGCCGATCTCCGCGAGGAACGCTGGCGCTTGCGGCGAGCCGGCAAGGACCTCAGCGGCCACGACTTGGCCGGCCACCTGCACCACTATTCGGAGCGCGGCCCGGATTATATCCAGGCTCTGCGGGTGATCATCAGCGCCAACGCCTTGGCCGACCTCGACAGCACCCGCCTTGGCAGCCAGCTTGCTGCCCGTTGAGGCCAAGAGCTTGCAAATGCTGGGGAAAGCGGGAGAAAAATAGGTAAAATCGGATGTTGCAAGGGTCGGCGCCTGCTTATATAGTGCCGGCCTTCCAGGCGGGGGATCGACCCGCTAAGTCGGGTGCCGCATCCCCTCTCCTCGTGCGGAGGGATGGCCGAGTGGTTGAAGGCGCACGCCTGGAAAGTGTGTATACGGTGTTGAGCCGTATCGAGGGTTCGAATCCCTCTCCCTCCGCCACCTTTCCAAGCCTCCGACGAAGTCCTTGAACGTCAAGGACTTGCGGGGGTTTTGTTTTGGGCGCTTCCCATCCATGCCAAACCTGTCGGCCATGGTGCTGGTGGGAGTGGCGGGATAAGAACTTGAGAATGCGCCGCAGTTTTAATAGCGTGCCTCCGAGGGCTGCACGGAAGGCGGATCCGCGTTGGTTGGCGATGACATGACGCTGGCGTTTCTTGCCTATCGGGGCGAGGTGCTCGCCTACCTGACACGCAAGCTGCGTGATGCCGAACTGGCTGCCGATCTGACGCAGGAAGCCTTCATGCGCCTGTCGGAATCCGAGGCCGGGGCGGCGGGGGCGGTCGGCAACCCCCGCGCTTATCTGTACCGGGTGGCGCACAATCTGGCTGTCGATCATGTCCGCCGCCAGAACCCGCGCCGTGATACCGCGCCGGTGTCCGACGCCGTTCTGGAAGAGGTGCCGGACGGCCGCCCGTCGCCCGAGCAGGTGCTGGGGGAACGCCAGCGTCTGGACATCGCCCGCAGTGCGGTGCTGGACCTGCCCGAGCGCACCCGCCAGGTGTTCGTCCTGGCCCGCCTGGACGGCCTGACCTATCGCCAGGTGGCCGAAACCTTGGGCATTTCCGAAAGCTCCGTGCAGAAACATCTGGCCAAGGCGGTGGCGCATGTGATGCAGCGGTTGCGGGCCGGCGACCATGGCTGAGGCGCGCGCCAGGATGACGTTACCGTATCCGTCGCGGAAAACGTCTATACCGGTAAGGACGCTCGCACGTCCGCGAGGGGGCGTTCGCCGATGGAACCGATGATCGTGAGCCAGCACATCGAGTCGCAAGACCAGATCGACCAGGACGCCGCCCTCTGGGTGGCCCGCTTGGCGGGGGACCGCCTGCCGGTTGGCGAGCACCGCCGGCTTGAGGGCTGGCTCGATGCCGATCCCCGCCACCGCACCGCCTTCCTGGAGGCCCAGGAGGCTTGGGGGCTGATGGGCGGGCTGGCGGCCGAGCGCGATCTTCTGGTGGCCGATGTCCCGGCCGCCACCGTTCCCACTCCACCACCGCCGGTCCGGTTCCTGGCCGTCGGGCGCGCCCTGGCGGCGATCGCCGCCTGTCTGCTGCTGGTCGTGATGGGGGGAACCCTGTGGCTTGGCGGCGCCTTGCCGCACCTGACCGTCGACCATGCCACCGCCCCCGGCGAGCAGCGGGTCGTTCTGCTGGAAGATGGCAGCCGGGTCATCCTCGGCCCCGGCTCGGCCCTCGACGTCCGATACGGCGCGGCGATGCGCCGGGTGGTGCTGCGGTCGGGGGTGGCGATCTTCGACGTGGCGCCGATGGCCGAGGCGGGCGGGCGGCCCTTCGTGGTGGCGGCAGGGTCTGGTACGGTCCGCGCCCTCGGGACCGAGTTCATGGTCGAATATCACGCCGAGGCCATCGAGGTCACCGTGTTGGAGCACGCCGTCGAGGTGGCGCTTGAGGATGACGCCGGGACCACCCAGGCGGTGCGCCTCGACACCGGCGCGTCCGTTCGCTACGACGCCCAGGCTGTCGGGGAGCCGCACCGGCAGGATGTGGCGCGGGCGACGGCTTGGCAGCGGCAGCGGCTGATCTTCGATCGGGTGCCCTTGGCCGACGTGGTGGCGGCGTTGAACCGATACCGGCCGGGACGGATCGTGATCGCCGATGCGGCCCTTGCCGCCCGTACCGTCAGTGGTGTCTTCCATACCGCCACACCCGACTTGGCGCTCGATGCGGTAATTCGGGAACTGGGGGCGAAGTCGGCCGCCATCCCGCCGTTGGTGACCGTCATCTATTAGGCGCCGGACAGGCAAACGCCGAGGCGTCCGACCCAGGCCGCCCGGCGCGGCAAAAAATCCCGAAGATTTTTTTACCGACTCCCGGTCCTGAACCCGTCATAGCCGATGTCACGCAAATGAGATGCATTTGCGATAAGCCATCACGTTCGAGGGGTTCGACCTATGGGGGTCCATCAGAATCGCAGGTCTGTGTCCGTCGCCATTGCCTCCCGCGGCGGCCTGGCGGTCAGTGCCTTGGCGCTGGCGGCGGCGCTGGCGGTGAGCGTGCCGGTCGCCGTCGCCCAGGACGGTGGCGTTGCGGCGGGGACGCAGGCCACCACCACCTTCGACATTCCGGCCCAGGATCTGAACGCGGCGCTGCTCACCTTCGCCGATCGCGCCGGCGTGCAGGTGTTCTACGACGCCAGTCTGCTGGAGGGCCTCCGCAGCGCGCCGTTGGCGGGCCGTTACACCGCCGACGCCGGCCTGACGCTGCTGCTGCGGGGCACCGGCGTGGTGCATCGGTTCACCGGCCCCCAGTCGGTTTCGCTCGATCGGCCCGCGACGGCGGACGGCGACGGCTCGGCGGTGCTGGATCCGGTGGTGGTGGATGCCGCGCGGCGGGTCGAAACCGCCCGCGGGCCGGTCGGGGGCTACGTCGCCACCCGCAGCGCCACCGCCACCAAGACCGACACGCCGATCCTCCAGACCCCGCAGGCGATCAACGTGATCACCCGCGAGCAGATGGACGACCAGGGTGTGCAGAGCCTCACCAGCAGCCTGCGCTACACGCCGGGCGTCGTCGCCCAGTATGGCGACAACGACGTTCGCCACGACTGGCTGACGGTGCGCGGCTTCACACCCGGCCGCTACCTCGACGGCCTGCGCCTGCCGTTCGGGGCGCGGGGCTATTCGCAGCCGCGCGTCGAGACCTATGGCCTAGAGCGGGTGGAGGTGCTGAAAGGCCCGTCGTCCATCATGTTCGGCCAGGGAACGCCGGGCGGCACCGTCAACATGGTCCGCAAGCGGCCGACCGATGAGGCGGTGCGCGAGATCCAGCTTCAGACCGGCAGCCACGCCCGCATGCAAGGCGCCTTCGACCTTGGCGGCACGCTCGATGAGTCCGGTGACGTGCTCGGCCGGGTGGTCGGTCTCGCCCGCCAGTCGGACACCCAGTTCGACCATGTGGACGAGGAAAAGGTCTTCATCGCCCCGTCGCTGACCCTGCGGCCGCGCGACGATACCGAGATCACCCTGCTCGGTGAATATCAGCGCATCGACTCCGATGGCGGCGGCGGTGCGCCGGCGCTGCCCGCCAACGGGACGCTGTTCACCAGCCTGTATCCGGCGCTGCCGACCGATGCCTTCGTCGGCGAACCCGGCTTCGACAAGTTCACCAATACCCAGTGGTTCGTCGGCTACGAGGCCACCCACGACCTGAACGACACCTGGAGCTTCCGGCAGAACTTCCGCCATGGCGAGGTTGATACCGATACCCGGCGCGTGCAGGCGTTCTGTTCCGGGGCCTGCAACCCCTCGGCCTTGCTGCGCTATGCCTGGGCCTTCCCCGAAAGCTCGACCCTGACCACCGTCGACACCCAGGCGACCGCCAAGTTCGCCACCGGCGCGGTCGGGCATACCGCCCTGTTCGGCGTGGATTACGCCTATGAGGACAGCAGCTTCGAGGAATCGCAGCTCCAGCCGCTGATGGTGCCGCTCAATGCCTATGCGCCGGTCTATGGTCAGGTCTCGCCGACCCGCCCGCCGGCCGGAATGCTCATCGACCAGACCCGGTCCCGCCTCGGCGTCTACGCCCAGGACCAACTCAGCTACGGCGGCTTCGACCTGATCCTTGGCGGCCGCTATGATTGGGTGACGGCGGAGACCGACACCACCACCGGCGGCGCCACCACCTCGGTCGAACAGACCGACCGCGCCTTCTCCGGCCGGGCCGGTCTTGTCTACACCTTCGACAATGGCGTGGCGCCCTACCTCAGCTATTCCACCTCCTTCGACCCCGCCAGCGGCACCGACCGCACCGGCGCCGCCTTCGATCCCACCGAGGGCGAGCAGTACGAGGTGGGCGTGAAATTCCAGCCGCCGGGATCGGAAAGCCTGATCACCCTGTCGGCCTTCCAACTGACGCAGAAGAACGTCCTGACACCCGATCCGGTGAACACCAGCTTCCGGGTACAGACCGGCGAGGTCCGCCTGCGCGGTGTCGAACTGGAAGGCAAGGCGCAGCTCACCGATGACCTGTCGCTGATCGCCGCCTATGCCTATACCCACAGCGAGATCACCAAGGACAACCCCAACGCCGCCGGCCGCAGCAACGAGGGCAACCGCTATGCCTTCGTGCCGACCCATCAGGCGTCCGCCTGGGTCGATTACGAGTTCCCCGCCGGTCCGGCCGCCGGGCTTGGCCTCGGGGCCGGCGTGCGGTGGAGCAGCGCGACCTACGGCGACAATGCCAATGCCTTCAAGATCGACGGCAATACCTTGGTCGATGCCCGTATTCGCTACGACCTTGGCCAATTGACGCCGCAACTTGCCGGGGCCGAACTGGCGCTCGACGTGCAGAACCTGTTCGACACCGACTATGTCGCCACCTGCCTGAGCGCCACCGGCTGCTATTACGGCCTGGGCCGGACGGTCTATGCCACCGTCACCTATAAGTGGTGAGGCCATGGCGGCGGCCCGTCCCGGGATGACGCGGCGGCGGTTCGCCGCCGCCGTCGGCCTTCTCGCCGTCATGCCGGGGGGCGCCGTCGAAGCGGCGCTCGCCCCGCCGCGACGGGTCGCCGTCCTCGATTGGGGGTTGGCGGAAACCGTCCTGGCTTTGGGGCTGACGCCGCTGGCGGTGGCCGAGGCGCCGCTCTACCGGCAGCGGGTGGTGGTGCCCGCCCTGCCGGACGAGGTCCGCGATCTCGGGCTGCGCACCTGGCCCAACATGGAACGGCTGAAGGCGCTACGGCCGGACCTGATCGTGGCATTGGACGGGTATGGCGTGCCGGCGGCGCGGCTGGAGGCCATCGCGCCGGCCTTGGCCTTGCCGGTCTACACGCCGGATCGGGCGCCCCTGCGTCTGGCCGGCGAGGCCCTCGACGCCCTCGCCGTGACCCTGAACCGCCGGGCGCAGGCCGAGGCGGTGCGGGCCGAACTGGAGGCCACCCTGGAGGCCGCCGCCGTCCGGCTCGCCGATATCGCCGACCGGCCGCTGTTCATCGTCAAGTTCGCCGACGACCGCCATCTCGATGTCTTCGGGGCCGGCAGCCTGTTCGACGATGTTTTACGGCGCCTTGGTCTCGTCAATGCCTGGACCGGCGCGACCAACATCTGGGGCTATGCCACCATCGGACTGGAGGGACTGGCCGCCGCACCGGAAGCGCGGGTGGTGGTCATCGCACCCGGCCCTTCCGCCGCCCTCGCCGACAGCCGCCTGTGGCGAAGCCTGCCGCCGGTGCGGGAGAACCGGCTGGTGACGGTGCCGCCCGCCTGGGTGTTCGGCGCCTTGCCGTCGGCGCGGCGCTTCTGCGCCGCCCTGACCGAGGCCCTGGTCGCAGGGGGGCGAGGATGACCGCGCCGGCCGTCCTCCGCCGCGTGCCGAACGCGGGCCTGTCCCTGCCTCTGCTGATGGCGGTCCTGTTGCTGCCGGCGGTCGGGCTGACGCTGGCGGCGATCATCCGGCATGTGCCGGTCGGGGAGGTTTTCCGGGCCGTTTTCGCCCCGGACCCGGGCGTTTTCTCCGAGGTCTTCGTCCATTATGCCCTGCTGCCCCGCGCGGCGGTGGCGCTGCTCGCCGGTGCCGCCCTCGGCATGGCGGGGACGCTGTTTCAGCAGGTGCTGCGCAACCCGCTGGCCGAGCCGGCGACCCTCGGGGCGCTGCCGGGCGCCCAACTGGGCGTGATGCTTGTCGTCCTGCTGGCGCCGGGCGCGGCGGGGCTGTTGCGCGACGCGGCGGCGTTGCTGGGGGCGGCGGTGGCGGTGGCGGCGGTTTTCGCCATCGCCTGGCGCCATCGTCTGGCGCCGGTGACGCTGGTGATGGGTGGATTGATCGTCAGTCTGGCGGCCGGTTCGGCCGGGGTTCTGCTCAGTCTGCTGCACAACGAATACCTGCGCGGTGTTTTCATCTGGGCCACCGGCTCCCTGGTGCAAAACGACTGGACCCAGGCCGGGACGCTGGCGTGGCGGGTGGCGCTGCTGATGGTGCTGAT
>JAEWWF010000117.1 GCA_023396465.1 Pseudomonadota bacterium | reverse complement strand
ATCGCCTATATCGAGGCCGGCGATATCTTCCAGGCCAACATCACTCAACGCTTCCTCGGCACCCTGCCGTCGGGCCTGAGCCCTTTCGACCTCTACCGCCGCTTGCGCGCCGCCAGCCCGGCGCCCTTCGCCGCCTTCCTCGGCTTGGGGGAGGGCGCCGCCGTCGTCTCCGCCTCCCCGGAACGGTTCCTGCGCCTGGGTGCCGACGGGCGGGTGGAGACGCGGCCCATCAAGGGCACCCGGCCGCGCCGCGCCGATGCCGCCGCCGATGCCGCCGAGGCGCGGGCGCTGCTGGACAGCGCCAAGGACCGGGCGGAAAACCTGATGATCGTCGACCTGCTGCGCAACGACATCGGCCGTGTCTGCGCGGTCGGCAGCGTGCGGGTGCCGGTGCTGTGCGGGCTGGAGAGCTTCGCCAGCGTGCATCATCTGGTGTCGGTGGTGGAAGGACGCCTGGCCCCCGGGCGCACGGCGGTGGACCTGCTGCGCGCCTGCTTCCCCGGCGGCTCGGTGACCGGCGCCCCCAAGGTGCGGGCCATGGAGATCATCGCCGAACTGGAACCGGCCCGCCGCGGCCCCTATTGCGGCAGCATCGCCTGGCTGGGGGCGGACGGCGGCATGGACTCCAGCATCATCATCCGCACCTTGTGCATCGGCGCCTCCGGCCGGGTGGCGGCGCAGGCCGGCGGCGGCATCGTCGCCGACAGCGATCCCGCCGCCGAGCACGAGGAAAGCCTCACCAAGGCCGCCGCCCTGCTGCGGGCGCTCGACGGCGCCGGCAGCCACGACCTTCAGGAGTCCCCGCCGCCATGACCGCCCTGCCGTTCACCGTGACCCAGCCGCTGCTGGCCGCCGTGCTGGCCCGCAACGCCACATTGGCCCGCGCCTTCGTCGCCGTGCTGCCCCCCGGTTGTGTCATCCGCCACTGGCACGATCTGACGGTGGTGCTGGGGGAGGGCGACCGACTCGACACCCTGCTGGCCGATTTCAAGGGCAACAAGTCGGAACGGCTGGTGCTCGCCTGCGTGCTGATGTGCGCCGACTACGCCGGGCCGGCCGATGCCCTGATGCCGCGTGTCTTCACCACCTGGGGCGGGATCGATTCCCGCAACCGCGCTTTGGTGCTGGACATGCTGGAGTCTCCACATGATGACGATGCGTCACCAGAGGGATAGTATCCCCGGTTCTTCCCCAAGCCCGCTCCGGCTGCGCGACCTAATACCTTGGGCCAAGGGGCCTACATCCTGCGCCAGGGGGTCAACCGGAAGTTTCCCATCAAAGCCCATGATGTTCTAATATGCTTCTGGGGTGGTGGATCAGATTAGCGCTGAAGTTCCATAATCAGAGAAAATCATCTTCGGCGCGCAAGGAGTTGGTGGAGGGCGTTCTTCTATGGTTTCGCTTCGTATTTTTTCCTGGCTTGCGACCGGTATCGTCCTGGCCGCAAGTACCGCCTCGGCTCAGCAGCCGGCACCGGACGCAAGGACGCTGATCACGCCCAAGATGGTGGAGGACATGCGGTCGTTCCTCGACGCGCCGCTCGTCACCATGTCGGTCAAGGCGCAGAACGAGCGCCGCATCGGCATCACCCAAGGGGATATCGATTCCCTCGACCAGGAATGGCGGGCCGAACTCAAGACCGATGACCAGCCGCTCATCGCCGCCACCCTGTCGAGCCCCGCATCGGCTTACCTGACCCAGGTACAGGCCAATTCGGGCGGCCTGTACATTGCCCTGTTCGTCATGGACGCCAATGGCCTCAACGTCGGTCAGTCGGCTGTCACCTCCGACTATTGGCAGGGCGACGAGGACAAGTTCATCCGCACCTTCCCGGTCGGCCCCGATGCGGTGTTCATCGACGCGCCGGAATTCAATGACGAGTTCAACGTGTGGATGGTGCAGGTCAACCTGACGCTGGCCGAATCCGGCAAGGCCATCGGTTCCGCGACCGTTGAAATGAACCTGACCGAACTGGCGCGCCGCGCCGGCGTCGCGTACTGATCCGCCGGGAGGCCATCATGTCGCTCAACAACATCCGCATCCCGGTCAAGATCGCCATCGCCTTCGCCATTGTTTGTCTGGTGATCCTGGCGTCGGGCCTTGCCAATATCCTCACCTTCGCCAAGCTGAATGCCGCCAGCGACCGTTTCGATACGGTCAACGGCTTCGCGCATGATGTGGATCATTACGCCGAGTCCATGCTTCAGCAGCGCCAGTTGGTGCTGACCTTCATGCTGACCGGCGAACGGGCCCTGCTGACCCAGGTGGAGGCGCTGGAACGCGACCGCCAGGCCATGCGCTCCACCCTCACCGCCGCCGCCGACATCGCCTCGGCTCCGCTGGCGGCTCTGTTCGCCGCCGACGATGCCTTGCGGACGCAGGTGCTGGAGGCGCAGATCCGGCTCATGCGCAAGGCGGAGACGGTCAACGAGGCCCGCGCCATCGAGATCACCACCCTCCCCGACCGCCTGCTGCGTGACCGCCAGCAGGCGGAGCAGGCGCTGAGCGTGGCCATCGACACCGCCCTTGGCGAGGCCCGTAGCATTCAGGCCGATGCCGACATGACGCTGGAGGTGGTCACATACGCCAGCGCCATCATCGCCGTGATGCTGGCCATCGGGCTTGGTCTGGTGCTGTCGCGCGCCATCGCCACCCCGATCACCGGCATGAATACCTTCATGCGCCGCCTCAGCTCCGGCGATCTGAGCGATGCCGCCATTCCCGGCAGTGGCCGCCGCGATGAAATCGGCAACATGGCCGAGGCGGTGGCGGTGTTCCGCGACGGCCTGATCCGGGCCCGCGATCTGGCGGAGGAACAGGCCCATCACAGCGCCGAGCGCGAACGGGAGCAGCGCGACCTCCAGCGCCTGGTGCAGTCCTTCGAAGGCACCGTCGTCGGGGTGCTCGATGGCCTCAGCCGCGCCGATCACCTGCTGCGGGAGACCGCCGACCGCATGACCAGCGGCGCCGATCAGACC
>JAEWWF010000064.1 GCA_023396465.1 Pseudomonadota bacterium | reverse complement strand
GCTTCATACAGCAGGTCGTCCACCTGCTTCTCCACCGGGCGGATGTGGCAGATGGGGTCGATCAGGCCGGTCGGGCGGATGACCTGTTCGGTGAACACGCCACCGGTCTGTTCCAGTTCCCACGGGCCGGGGGTGGCGGAGACGAACACCGTCTGCGGCCGCATGGTGTCCCATTCCTCGAACTTCAGCGGCCGGTTGTCCTTGCACGACGGCAGGCGGAAGCCGAATTCGGCCAGGGTGTGCTTGCGGGCGTAGTCGCCCCGGAACATGCCGCCGATCTGCGGCACCGTGACGTGGCTTTCGTCGACGAAGCACAGCGCGTCTTCCGGCAGGTACTCGAACAGGGTTGGCGGCGGCTCGCCAGGGGTGCGGCCGGTGAGGAAGCGGCTGTAGTTCTCGATGCCCTTGCAGTGGCCGGTGCTTTCCATCATCTCCAGGTCGAAGCGGGTGCGCTGTTCCAGCCGCTGGGCCTCCAGCAGCTTGCCGGCCGCCGTCAGTTCATCGAGTCGCGCCGTCAGTTCCGCCTTGATGCCTTTGATCGCCTGCGACAGGGCCGGGCGCGGGGTGACGTGGTGGCTGTTGGGGTAGATGGTGGTCTGGGTCATGCTGCCGCACTTCTCGCCGGTCAGCGGGTCGAACTCGGTCAGCGCCTCGATCACGTCGCCGAACAGGGAAACGCGCCAGGCGCGGTCTTCATAGTGGGCGGGGAAGACTTCGATGACATCGCCGCGCACCCGGAAGGTGCCGCGCGAGAACGCGGCATCATTGCGCTTGTACTGCAGTTCCACCAGCTGCTTGATGAAATCGCGCCGGTCGAGCGTCTGGTCGACGGCCAGCCTGATGGTCATGCGCGAATAGCTCTCGACCGAGCCGAGGCCGTAGATGCACGACACCGAGGCAACGATGATCACGTCCCGCCGCTCCAGCACCGCGCGGGTGGCGGCGTGGCGCATGCGGTCGATCTGCTCGTTGATGCTGGCGTCCTTCTCGATGTAGGTGTCCGTCCGCGGCACATAGGCCTCGGGCTGGTAGTAGTCGTAATACGAGACAAAGTATTCGACGGCGTTGTCGGGGAAGAACGCCTTCATCTCGCCGTAGAGCTGCGCCGCCAGGGTCTTGTTGGGGGCCAGCACCAGCGCCGGCCGCCCGGTCGCGGCGATGACCGAGGCCATGGTGAAGGTCTTGCCCGAGCCGGTGACCCCCAGCAGCACCTGGTTGCGCTCTTCCTGGCCGATGCCCTCCGTCAGTTCGGCGATGGCGGTCGGCTGGTCGCCGGCCGGGGTGTAGTCCGACGCAAGGCGGAACTCGGCGCGTGGCCCGGCGGCCGGGCGCTGGTACATGGGCAGGACGACGGTCATGGCGAACGCGCACCCCTCGGTTCGATGAATGTTCACGAACCGCAAAGGTGGGCCGAACCGCCGCCGTGATCAATAGGAAGCGGTGCGCTGAGGGATCAACGGGCAGTGAAGGGCAGGGTGATTCAGTAGCGCAGCGGCACGCTGATGGTCAGGGCGCCGGTGGGCGGCACCTCGAAGGCGGCGTCGTCGAATCGGGCCTTGCGCGGATCGTCGGCGTTGGAGACGCCTTCCCCCTCGATGGCGAACAGGCCGAACACACGGTCGAGGCGGCCGTTCTCGTTCTCGTCGTGCAGCACCCGCACCGCATAGCGGCGGCCCGGCTCCAGCCCGTCGAAGACGGCGGTGACACGGCCGGGAGCGGCCGGCAGTTCCTGTTCCAGCACCGGTTGGCTGGCGCGGTCGCGGCCGGCGAAGGCGACGGGGTCTTCATAAATTGCCACCCGCACCATGCCCAGGTCGCTTTCCACCTGCTCCGCCCGTACCTTCAACTGCACGCCGTCGGTGAGGGCGGCGGACTGTTCGGCACGCGGGGAGTTCAGGGGCGCCAGAGCGGCCACCATGGCGGCCAGTGCGAGCGGTCGGACAGCGATCCGGCAGCGAGTCATCGGCGGGTCATCAACGGCTGGTGCGGGGGGATCGGCGGACGGTGCTTCAGATGCCGCAAAACCGTGGCGAGAGTATGGCGAAAGGGGGCTTCGGCCTCATTCCCGCCCTTGCACGGGACCGGCGGCGGACGTAGTGTTTCGCCGCGTTTTTCCACCGCCCGCCGTTGCGACGGCCCTTCGACAGTCAGAGGGACTATCATGTCGATCATCGCCAAGCGTCTGTCCGCCATCAAGCCGTCGCCGACCATCGCGGTGACCCAGAAGGCCGCCGAGCTGAAAGCGGCCGGGCGGGACGTCATCGGCCTGGGCGCCGGCGAGCCCGACTTCGACACCCCGGACAACGTGAAGGCCGCCGCCAAGGCCGCCATCGACCGCGGCGAGACCAAGTACACGGCGGTCGCCGGCACGCTCGCCCTGCGCAAGGCCATCTGCGCCAAGCTGGAGCGCGAGAACGGCCTGACCTACGTGCCCGACCAGATCACCGTCGGCTGCGGCGGCAAGCAGACCATCTACAACGCCATCATGGCGACCGTGGAAGCCGGCGACGAGGTGATCATTCCGGCGCCCTACTGGGTCAGCTACCCCGACATCGTGCTGCTGGCCGGCGGCACCCCGGTGTTCGTCGCCTGCGGGGAAGAGGCCGGCTTCAAGCTGACCGCCGCCGACCTGGAAAAGGCCATCACGCCGAAGACCAAGTGGCTGGTCCTGAACTCGCCGTCCAACCCGACGGGCGCGGCCTATTCCGCCGCCGACCTGAAGGCGCTGGCCGAGGTGCTGCTGAAGCACCCGCACGTCTGGATCATGACCGACGACATGTACGAGCATCTGGTCTACGACGGCTTCCAGTTCGCCACCATCGCCCAGGTGGAGCCGAAGCTCTATGACCGCACGCTGACGCTGAACGGCGTGTCCAAGGCCTACAGCATGACCGGCTGGCGCGTCGGCTATGCCGCCGGCCCGGCCGAGCTGATCAAGGCCATGAACAAGATCCAGAGCCAGTCGAGCACCCACACCAGCTCCGTCTCGCAGGCGGCCGCCGTCGAGGCGCTGAACGGCCCGCAGGACTTCCTGGGCGAGTGGCGCACCGCCTTCGCCGCCCGCCGCGACCTGGTGGTGAAGATGCTGAACGAGGCGCCGGGCCTGACCTGCCGCACCCCGGAGGGTGCCTTCTACGTCTACCCGAGCTGCGCCGGCGTGCTGGGCAAGAAGACCGCCGACGGCCGCGTCATCGAAACCGACAGCGACTTCGCCGAGGCGCTGCTGGAGGCCGAAGGCGTGGCGGTGGTGCAGGGCGTGGCCTTCGGCCTGTCGCCCTACTTCCGCATCTCCTACGCCACCAGCGAAAAGGCCCTGACGGAAGCCTGCACCCGCATCCAGCGCTTCTGCGCCAGCCTGGTGTGATAGCCGGCTGAACCGCGTAGCCGCTCGCGAAGCAGGAAGGGCGCCTCGGTCGGGGCGCCCTTCCTCTTTTCATGCTCGGCCGGCGCTGCTTCAGGTGGGTCAGCCGCCTTCCCTTAGAGAAGTCAGGCGGGCCAGCCGCCTTCCGGGCGATAGGTGCCGGCGGGCAGGCCGCGCCAGCTGGTCTCGCGGAAGTAGGGCAGGTCAGTGAGGGCCTGCCAGGTGGCGTCGTCCACCAGCTTCAGGGCCCGCATCACCACCGCCGTCATGGCATCGGCGGCAACCGAGCTGCCGCTTTCCGCCTTGATGGCGAAGCCGATGCCGGCGTCGGGGATGCAGCCACCATAAACACCCTGGGCGCCGCGCTTCAGCAGCACCCGGCCGCCGGTGAGCACCATGGCGTCGGTGTTGAAGGTCTGTGGCCCGGCCAACAGTTCCGGGTGCGCCGCCCAGGCGCGGCAGAGGCGGCGGGCGGCCGCCGCCCGGTCCGGCGGAAAGTGCCCCTCCGGCGACGCGAAACGCGCCATGGCGGTGGCCAGCCCACGCAGCGGCATGGCGGCGGCGGGCAGGGAGCAGCCGTCGATCCCCACCGGCATGGCGCTTTCCGGGGTGTCGGTGGTCTCGGCATAGGTGGTCAGGATGCGCTGCTGCAAGGGATGGTCGGCGCGGGAATAGCCTTCCGTCGGCAGGCCGAGGTGACGGCATACCGTCAGCATGCCGGTGTGCTTGCCGGAACAGTTGTTGTGCAGGGCGCTGGGATCGGCATGCGCCGCGTGGATGGCGCGGGTGGCGTCGGCGTCATAGGGGGCGTGGGCGCCGCACTCCAGATCATCGACGGTGCAGCCGATGCGGGCCAGCCACGCCGCCACCCGCTCCACATGCATGGGCAGGCCGTTGTGGGAGGCGCAGGCGAGCGCCAACTCCTCGTCGGTGACGGCGAAAGCGTCGGCGGCGCCGCTTTCCACCAGCGGCAGGGCTTGCAGCGGCTTGAGGGCGGAGCGGGGGAACACGACGGCATCGGGGTCGTCGCCCCAGGACCGCACGACGCTGCCGTCGGGGGTGCAGACGACGCCCATCATGGGATGGCGGCTTTCCGCGACATCGGCGCGGAAGAGGGTGATGGTCCGCTCGTTGGCGGTCATGGACGGATCCTCGCAGGAACTGTTTGATCCGTCCTTGTAACAAAGGTTCCGCCCGGCGGGGAAGGGCTGCCTACGGTCGCAGTCGACGGTCCATGTGCCGCAACAGGTCGTCGCGGGCGGCGATCATGCGGTCGATGTCGCCGCTCTCCAGGGCCTCGACGCTACGCCGCAGACGGCGCGCGGCGGTGAGGCAGCGGTCGCGGTGGTGGTCCAGGCGGGAGACGAAGCCACGCAGATGGTCCTGCAACTGCTCCAGTTGAGCCTCGGCGGCTCGGCAGGCCGACACCTGGTCCTGGGCCAGTGCCTGGAGCTTGTCGTTGCGGTCGTGCAACGTCTCCAGTCCGCGCCGCATCCGCACGGTGGTGAGGTCGATGATCTCGGCCGGCACGGCAGACCCTCCACAACGGTCGTTCTGTGGTCGCAACGCCTTTCTGGCCGCTGCGGCTCCTTCCCCTTACGGACCCCCTCATGGGGCGTTCAGTGGTGCGGCAGCGGCGCCTCGTCCTCCGTCACCACCCGCAAGTCGATCACCCCGGTGTTGATGGTGCGTTTGCCGGCATTCTCGAAGTTCACGGTGACGCGCACTCCCACCGCGGACTGGACCTGGCCAATGCCCCAGTCCGGCTCGCCGGGATGGACGACGAAGGCGCCCGGAACAAAGTCGGTGAACATGCCGTTTCCTCCTCGATTTCTTGACCCGACCGGCAATGCGGCTACCTTTCGGAAGCCGGGTTCATTCCCTTCATGTAAGAGGCAACGCCACCACCGCGAGGGGGTTCTTCAAAATGAGTGACGATCCTGCCGGAGCCGTTGATCCGCTGGAGCTGGTGGCGCTGATTGCCACCCGGCTGTGTCACGACATGGCCGGCCCGGTGGGGGCGGTCTCCAACGGCGCGGAACTGATGGGCGGCGACCCCGCCATGGTGGATGCCGAGGCGCTGGAGCTGCTGTCGTCCAGTGCCGCCGGGGCGGCGGTGAAGTTGCGCACTCTGCGCGGCGCCTTTGGCATGGCCGGGGCGGTGGAGCCGGGCGATCTGCCGCGCCAACTGGCCGCTTGGGCCGGACCTCGCTGCGCCATTGCCCTGCCGGAGCGGGATCGTCTGGCCGCGCTGGGGCCGGAGCGGCTGCGGCTGCTGCTCAACCTCTGCCTGGTGGCGCTGGATGCAACGGTGGCCCCGGCCGCCCTCAGCGTGACCTTGGATGAGGATGGGGAGGGGCTGCGTCTTGCCACCCGTGCCGCCGGGCGTGGCGGACGGGTCGACCCCGACCTGCCGGCGGTGATGGCGGGGGCTACGGCTGGACTGGGGCCTCGGACGGTGCAGGCATGGCTTGCGGGGGGCATGGCGCGGCGGCTCGGTGGACGGATTCTGTTCGAGAGTGAAGCCTCCGGTAGTGCGGTCGCGGCGATACTCCCGCGCGACTGAAAGTGCGCTTCCGTGACTACCCCGAAGTGCGCAATGAGTCCTTCTATGACTTCCCGAGAAGTGGTAGCGTGGCCTCCGAAACGATGAGGCTGCGCCCAGTCCGCCCGCGTCCAGAAGGCCGGTGGCAGCAAGCCCGAACGGCAAGGATGCCGGCGGGGCGGACGCTGAGGCCGAGGGTGCCTGGCGGCGATCCGAAGACCGCCGTGCAAGGGGAGAGACCATGGACGACCTGCTCAGTGAATTCCTGACGGAAACCTCGGAAAGCCTCGCCACGTTGGACGTGGAACTGGTCAACCTGGAGCAGAACCCCAACGACCGGGACATTCTGTCCAACATTTTCCGCCTCGTTCACACCATCAAGGGTACCTGCGGCTTCCTTGGCCTGCCCCGGCTGGAAAGTCTGGCCCATGCCGGCGAGAACGTGCTCGGCAAGTTCCGCGATGGTGAGCTGGAAGTCACGCCGGCGGCGGTGACGCTCATTCTGGCGTCCATCGACCGCATCAAGGAAATCCTCAATCACCTGGAACGCACCGAGCAGGAGCCCGAGGGGACCGACGAGGACCTCAAGACGCAGCTGAACGCCGTCGCCGAAGGTCGCCTTGAAGCCGCCGTGCCAGCCGCCGCCGCTCCTCAGCCGGAGCCGGAACAGGCGGGCAGCGGGCCGGTGGTTTCGGCTGGCGGCTTCCCCGTCGCCGCCGAGTTGCTGGCCGAGGTGGAAGCCGCGCAGGCCAGCGGCAAGCGCGCCGCCTCGGAAGAGGAATTGATGGCCGAGATGGCCGCCGAGATGGAGCGCGAGGCCGCCAAGGCCGCCGCCGCCGCCC
>JAEWWF010000047.1 GCA_023396465.1 Pseudomonadota bacterium | reverse complement strand
CCTGCACGCCGCCGGCTTCACGCCGCAGCAGGTGCAGCTGGTCTACGACCTCGCCGCCGAGCGCATCCTGCCGGTGCTGGAAAGCATGGCGTCGGAACTGGACGGCGACCGCGAACTGGGCCGGCTGGTGGAACACTTCGGCGGCGACGAGCGCTGGGCCGAGGTCAGCCGCCAGCTGCTCGCCTGGGGCAAAGCCACCCTGCCGGCCGACGTGCTGGGGGCGCTGTCGTCCACCGCCGACGGGATCCTGGCGCTGTGGCGCATGATGCAGTCGGGCGAGCCCACCCTCGGCGGCCTGGATGCCGCCGCCGCCGGGCCGGGCGGGGAAGACGAGATCAAAGCGCTGATGCGCGACCCCAAGTACTGGCGCGACCGCGACCCGGCGGTGATGCGCAAGGTCGCCGACGGCTTCAAGCGCCTCTACCCCGGCCCGGCATGACCGGCGCCTGATGGACCGCCGCCGGGCGAGGAGTAGCCACCAAGGCACCAAGTACACCAAGACGACAGTGCAACAGCCTCCGCCGTCGCCTGCAATGAACACATCGTAGCGAGTGAAGCGCATAGGCCGCCGTCCTGCGCCGCCCTCTTGGTGTTCCTGGTGTCTTGGTGGCTATTCCCGCACCGGCGGCGCGCCTTATTTGTTCACCTTTTACCCCATACCCAGAGGATTTTCCGCATGTCCACCAAGATCGACCAGTCCTTCGTCAAGCATTTCCAGGCCGACGTGCATCTGGCCTTCCAGACCATGGGCTCCAAGCTGCGCAACACCGTGCGCACCAAGAACGACGTCCAGGGCTCGTCCACCGTGTTCCAGAAGGTCGGCAAGGGCACCGCGTCCACCAAGGCGCGGCACGGCAAGGTGCCGGTGATGAACCTCGACCACACGCCGGTCGAATGCCAGCTGTACGACTACTACGCCGGCGACTGGGTCGACCGGCTGGACGAGCTGAAGACCAACATCGACGAGCGGCAGGTGCTGGTGAAGGCCGGCGCTTATGCCCTCGGCCGCAAGACCGACGAGCTGATCATCAAGGAGCTGGACACCTCCACCAACTACGCCCTCGACGGCTCCACCGCCCTCACCAAGGACAAGGTGCTGAAGGCCTTCGAGATGCTGGGCGAGGCCGACGTGCCCGACGACGGCGAGCGCTATGCCGTGGTCGGGTGGAAGCAGTGGTCGGACCTGCTCGCCATCCCCGAGTTCTCCAACGCCGACTACATCGGCGAGGCCGACCTGCCGTGGCAGGGCACCCAGGCCAAGAAGTGGCTCGGCACGCTGTGGATGCCCCATTCCGGCCTGACCGCCGCCAGCGGCGTGCGCTACTGCTACTGGTACCACAAGACCGCCATCGGCCACGCCATCGGGTCGGAGGTGATCACCGACATCTCGTGGCACGGCGACCGCGCCGCCCACTTCGTCAACAACATGATGTCCCAGGGCGCCAAGCTGATCGACCCGGCCGGCGTCATCGCCCTGCGCTGCCTGGAAACCTGATCCGGCGGGCCGGGCTCGCCCCGCTCCCCTGCCTTTCCCGCATCGTCCTACGGAGAGTTCCGACCATGGCCTTTCAGTCCAAGGATCTGTCGGTGCTGGCCTACGCCAACGGCTTCACGCTGTGGCACTACGCCAGCGCCGACACCGCTGCCACCATCGCCGCCGCCGGCTACTTCAACCGGGCGGCGGAGATGATCAACCCCGGCGACCTGATGATTGTCACCAGCGCCACCGGCACCGCGCCGACCACGGCGCTGGCCCGCGTCAGCGCCGTCGCCAACGGGGTGGTGAGCACGGCGGCGCTGTAACCGCCCCCGCCTCTCCGCCCGCCCGCCCGTCGACCGTGCTCGACCCGGGGCCGTCCGCCACGCCGGCGGCGGCCCCGGGTCCGTTCAGGACACCGCCATGCCGATCACCATCTTTCCCACCCTCAACCTGCTGGCCCGGCCCGGCCGCACGCCGCCGGTGCTGCGCTATGCCCGCACCGGCAGCACCACCCGCATCGACGCCACCGGCGCCGTGGTGGCCGTGCCGGCCGACGTGGCCCGCCATGATTTCGAGCGCGCCGGCGGCGTCTATCGCGGCTGGCGGCTGGAAGGGCCGCGCACCAACCTGGTCCTCAACAGCCTCGCCCCGGTCGGGCAGACCCTCACCCTGGCGGCCGGCACCTATACCCTGTCGCTGGTCGGCGGCGGCGGCGTCACCGCCACCGGCGTGCTCAGCGGCACGGCGACGGAGGCGGCGCCGCTGACCCAGACGGTGACCGCCGGCACCACCACCCTCAGCCTGACCGGCGACGTGCGCGGCCTGCAACTGGAAAGCGGCGCCTACGCCACCTCCCTCATCCCCACCGGCGGCGGTCAGGTGACGCGGGCGGCGGAGTCGGCGCGGGTGGATGCCGCCGACTTCCCGCTGAAGGCCGACGAGGGCACGCTCTACGTCCAGTGCTCCACCGCTGGCCACGGCGGCCTGCAGACGGCGCTGGAACTGGGCGACGGCGGCGAGAACAACCGCATCGTGCTGCGCTTCGACACCGCGCGGGCGCCGCAGGCGGTCGTCTTCGCCGGCGGCACCAGCCAATTGGCGCTGACGGCGGCGCCGGTGGCGGCGCATCAGACGGTGCGCATGGCGCTGGCCTACCGCGCCGGCTCCGCCGCCTTCTGCGTCGGCGGCGGGGCGGTGCAGACGGCGGCGCCCGGCACCATCCCCACCGCCGCGTCGCTGTGGCTGGGGTCGGAAGGGACGATCACCGACCCGCTCAACGGCCACATCATGCATGCCGCATACTTCCCCCGCCGCCTCGCCGACGCCGATCTGCAACTACTGACGCGCTGAAGTCAGCGACCCGCACGACACCCAACAGCGCCCGAGCAACACCCCCCCAGCCTGCCCCGCAAGCTGGCCGGCGCAGGCGCTTGAGAGACACCAACACCAACGCCCGAGCAACACCCCTACCAGCTTGCCCGGCAAGCTGGCCGGCGCAAGTGCGCCGCGCGGCCTATGCCGCGTGAGCCAAGCGGCCAACGGCCGCGCCCGGCGCCTGAGGGACCACAAACAAGGACTCCCCCACCATGGCCCTGACCGCCATTGCCCTGTGTTCGCGCGCCCTGCTGAAGATCGGCGCCACCGGCATCGCCTCGTTCGACGAGGGGACGGCGGAGGCCGAGGTGGCGGCGAACCTCTACCCGTCGCTGCGCGACGCCCTGCTGTCCTCGCATCCGTGGAACTTCGCCACGGCGCAGGGGCGTCTGGCGCGGCTGGCGGCCGCGCCCGTGGCCGATTTCGCCCACGCCTTCCAGCTTCCGGCCGACTTCCTCCGGGCGCTGTCGGCGGGGGCGGCGGCGCGCGGGCGCGGCCTGCCTTACCGCATCCACGAACGCCGCCTGCACTGCGATGCCGAGGCGGTGACCCTGACCTACGTCTTCCGCCCGCCGGAAGAGTCCTTCCCGCCCTTCTTCGATCAGGCGCTGATCCTGCGCCTGGCGGCCGAGTTCTGCCTGCCGCTGACCGAAAGCACCAGCCGGGCGGACCTGCTGCACCGGCTGGCGGAGGAGGACCTGCGCCGCGCCCGCCTGATCGACGCCCAGGAGGAAACGCCGGCGGCGGTGGAGGACTTCACCCTGATCGAGGCCCGGCGATGACCGTCACCGTCATTCAGACCAAGACCAACTTCTCGGCCGGCGAGCTGTCGCCACGCCTGTACGGACGTGGCGACCTGCGCGCCTACGAGAACGGCGCCAGCGCCCTGCGCAACGTCTTCATCCACCCGACCGGCGGCGTCTCCCGCCGCGCCGGGCTGCGCTGGGTGGACGCCATCGAGGGCGCCGGCCGGCTGGTGGCCTTCGAGTTCAACACCGAACAGACCTACCTGCTGGTGTTCACCCACCAGAAGATGGCGGTCTACATGGACGACCAGCGCATCGCCGTGCTCGACACACCGTGGACGGCGGCGCAGTTGCCGAACCTCAATTGGACCCAGTCGGCCGATACCCTGCTGGTGGTCCACCCGGAGGTCGAGCCGCAGAAGATCACCCGCACCAGCCATACCCGCTGGGTGATCTCACGCTGGTACTGGATGGACGTGCAGAACGTGCGCTTCCAGCCGCACCACAAGTTCGCCGGCACCTTCGTGACGCTGACGCCGTCCGCCACCTCCGGCACCGTCACCCTGACCGCCAGCGAGGACGTGTTCGAGCCCGCCCATGTCGACACCCGTTTCCGCATCGCCGGCAAGGAGGTGCGCATCGCCACCGTCGCCGGGGCGCGCGGCGCCACCGCCCAAGTATTCCAGACGCTGCCCGCCACCACCGCCACCAAGGACTGGACGGAACAGGCGTTTTCCGCCGTGCGCGGCTGGCCGGTCAGCGTCACCTTCCACCAGGACCGGCTGGTGATCGGCGGCTCGCGCGATCTGCCCAACCGGCTGTGGCTGTCCAAGTCGGGCGACTATTTCAACTTCGACGTCGGCACCGGGCTCGACGACGAAGCCATCGACTTCGGCATCGTCTCCGATCAGGTGAACGCCATCCGCACGGTGTTCTCCGGCCGCACGCTGCAGGTCTTCACCACCGGCGCCGAGTGGACCGTCTCCGGCGACCCGGTGACGCCCACCACCGCCAGCGTCCGCCGGCAGACCCGCGTCGGCACTCCGCCCGGCCGGCAGGTGCCGCCGCGCGACGTCGACGGCGCCACCCTGTTCATCGGCGCCGGCGGCAAGGAGCTGCGCGAGTTCCTGTTCACCGACGCGGAACAGGCCTATCAGGCCGGCGACCTCGCCCTGGTCGCCCGCCACCTGATGACCGGGCCGGTGGACATGGATTACGACGCCGACCGCCGCCTCGTGCACATCGTCATGGCCGACGGCGCCATGGCCACCGTCACCAACTACCGCGCCGAGCAGGTCTCGGGCTGGACCCGGCAGGAGACCGACGGCGCCTTCCGCTCGGTGGCGGTGGTCGGCACCACCGTCTTCGTCCTGGTGGAGCGCGCCGCCACCTGGCACATCGAGGCCCTGGACGAAGACTACGGCATGGATTGCGCCCTGGCCGGCACCAGCGCCGCGCCGAAATCCCGCTGGACCGGCCTCGACCACCTGGAGGGGCGGACGGTGCAGGTGCTGGGCGATGGCGCCGAAATGCCCGATGCGGTGGTCGGCGGCGGTGCCGTCGACCTACCCTATGCCGTCGGCCGGGTGCAGGTGGGGCTGCCGTTCCGCCATCAGGTGGCGCCGCTGCCGCCGGTGGTGGTGGGGCCGGCGGGGGTCCGCCAGGGCGACGCCCTGCGGCTGATCCGCGCCACCTTCCGGGTGCTGGAGACGCAGGCCCTGAGCGTCGACGTCGGCCGCGGCCCGACCCCGGTGCCGTTCAAGCGCCTCGGCCAAAGCGGCGTGCTCGACAGCCCGCCGCCGGTGTTCACCGGCGACCTTGCCGTCCGCTCGCTCGGCTGGAAGCGCGATGCCATCGGCCCGGTGTGGCGGGTGGAGCAGGACACGCCGCTGCCCTGCACCATCCTTTCCGTGACAACCGAGATGAAGGTGACCGACTGATGGGTGGATTCACCAGCACCGCCGCCACGGTGGGCCGCAGCCTGTTGGGGCCGGCCCTGACCGTCTACAGCGCCTATTCCGACTTCCAGGACCGCAGCAGCGCCGTCCGCTCGGCCCAGACGGCCGATCTGGCCGCCGCCCGCCAGGCCGAGGAAGACGCCGCCCGCAGGCGCGCCGAGGCCGAGGCCGAAGCCCAGCGCCTGCGCATCGAGGCGGAGGTGGAGGCACTGTGGCGCAGCGGCATGAGCCAGCAGACCGCCGACCTGGAGCGCCGCTCCGCCGAGGCATGGAACGCCTACCACATCACCACCGCCGAACGGGAAGCGGCGCTGGCCGACAGCCAGGGCCGCGCCGCCGCCACCGCCGAACAGCGCCGCCTGGAGGCCGAGGCGGCGGAGGCCGAGCGCCTGCGAGAAGCCGACCTGAAGCGCGCCCAGGCC
>JAEWWF010000106.1 GCA_023396465.1 Pseudomonadota bacterium | reverse complement strand
GTTCAAATCACAGCAACACGGATGCAGCGCCTTTGATGGCGTGCGGGAGAACACGATGACGACCATTGCCGCGTCAACGACGACGACCTCAGCCACCAGCAGCACTTCCAGTTCGTCGCAGACAATTGCCAGCGACTTCGATGCCTTTCTGACGCTGCTGATCACGCAGTTGCAAACTCAATCGCCCATCGACCCCATGGATGCGACGGAGTTCACCTCGCAACTGGTGCAGTTCGCCGGTATCGAGCAGCAGATGGCTGGGAACGAAAAGCTCGACACCCTCATCGACCAGGGGAAGGCCAGTCAACTCGGCACCGCCCTCGGTTATCTGGACCGCACGGTCGAGATCTCCGGCGATACCGCGCCCTTCCAGGATGGTCAGGCGCAGTGGGCCTATTACGTGGATGGCGAGCCGGACAGTGTCGACCTGACCGTGACCGATGCCGACGGCGAGGTGGTCTATCGCACCACCACCAGCAAGGCGGTCAGCGGCCGCAACACCTTCACCTGGGACGGCAAGGACGCCTACGGCAATACGGTGGACGGTAGCGAGTTCACCCTGACGGTCGCCGCCGTCGATGATGACGGGCTCTCGCTTGATGCCGAGACCTACGCCGTCGGCCGCGTCACCGGTGTCGATACCTCCGCCAGCACCTCATACCTGGAACTCGGCGACGGTATCCGCGCCTCGGTCGACAACGTGTTCCGCGTCGCCGCGTGACGCGCGCGCCCGCTCGTCACTCTCCCCTTTCGCCCGCTTTTCCGACGGGAGCAGCATCATGAGCCTCACCGGCGCCCTCAATTCCGCCGTCTCCGCCCTGCGGTCGCAGAGCACGGCCTTGTCCATCATCTCCGACAACATCGCCAATTCGGGCACCACCGCCTACAAGGGCAACGAGGGGCGGTTCCGTGAACTGGTGACCCAGCAGATGACCAGCACCCGCTATTCCGCCGGTGGTGTCTCGGTCTACGCCAACACCTCCATCCGCCAGCAGGGCATCATCGAGGAAAGCAGCAGCGCCACCGACATCGCGGTGGATGGCAGCGGTTTCTTCCCGGTGACCAAGACCGCCAATGGCAAGCCGGTCTATTGGACCCGCGATGGCCGTTTCACCATCGACGAAAGCGGTTATCTGACCAACAACGGTTGGGTGCTCCAGGGCTGGCCGGTGGATGCCGACGGCACCGTCACCGCCGCCAACCGCAACAACACCGCCAGCCTGGAGGCGATCGACGTCAATCGCTATTCGACCACGGCGGCGGCCTCGACGACCCTCGACTTCGACGCCAACCTGCCCGCCAACGCCGCCGTCGGCGATGCCTTCACCACCTCCACCGAGGTCTATGACAGCCTCGGCACCGCCCACAACATCGAGATCACCTGGACCAAGACCGCCGACAACACCTGGCAGGCGGTTTTTGGTGACCCGACCCTTGGCAGCGATGCCACCACCGCGACCGGCACCGTCACCTCGGGCGCCGTCGACATCGTGTTCAACGGCGACGGCACCCTGGCGTCCACCAACCCGGACCCGGTGGAACTGACCATCACCGGATGGAGCACCGGCGCCGATGACAGCACCATCGCCGTCAACCTGGGCACGGTCGGCAGCGCCAACGGGCTCAGCCAGTATTCCCAGAACGACACCACCGACCTCTATGTCGATGTCGACAGCATCGACCAGGACGGGATCGCCTACGGCCGCCGTACCAGCGTCGAGATCACCGAAAGCGGCCTGGTGGTGGCCAAATTCGACAATGGCCACACGGTGCCGATCTACAAGATTCCGCTCGCCACCTTCGCCAGCCCGGAAGGTCTGGACGAGGTCACCGGCGGCATCTACGCCGATACCGTCTACAGCGGCAACTACACCCTTCAGGACGCCGGCACCGGCGCCGCCGGTCTGGTGCGCGGCGGGGCGCTGGAGGCCTCCACGGTGGACACGGCTGAGGAATTCAGCCGCATGATCGTCTGCCAGCAAGCCTATTCCAGCGCCTCGCAGATCATCAGCACCGCCGACGAGATGTACGACTCGCTGCTGTCGGCGGTGCGTTGAGATCGCCGCCGCCGAAAGGGAGATCCGCCATGGCCCGTTCTCCGCTCGTCTGTCGTTCCCGCGATCCGCAGCCGTCGCGCGGCGATCATCAGGTCGCCGATGTGCGGGGGGTGCTCGACCGCCTCGCCGCCTTGGCCGGTTGCGCCGAGGGCGCGCCGCCTCCGCCGGAGGCCCTGGCCGCCGCTTTGGCCCGCCGCCTTGCCGCCGAGCCGCCCTATGTGCGCCACCGCCTGCGTCAGGAAATCGGCGTGCTCTGCGCCGATCTCGCCGGCCTGACCTCGGAGGTGACGCGGGAGATGGCCGCCGTCGCCGCCGACCTGACGGCCCAGGGCGCCCATGCCCACGCCAGCCGCAGCTACGCGCGCTCCGTCTCGAACCAGAGGACGTTCCGCCCATGATCCGCCCCGCCAAGCCGGCGGCCGAATCCGCCGAAGGCGCCGCCATCGGCACCGGCCCCATCGCCGTTCTGATCGCCGTCATCGAGGAACTGGTGGATATCCTGACCCTGGAAACCGAGCTGCTGCGGGCCGGGATGCCGCCCTACATCGCGCGCGTCACCGAACGCAAGGAAGTCCTCCAGGATCAGTTCGCCACCCTGTGGCCGGCGGTGGCGTCCAACCGGCCGCTGCTTCTGGCCCAGCCGGAGGCGGTGCAAGACCGGCTGATCGCCGCCGCCCGCCACCTTAGTCATCACGGTCATGAGAACGTCGCCCTGTTGCAGCAGGCGTTGAGCGCCCGTCAGGCACGGGTGGCGACGGTCATGCGGCGGCTGTTCGGTCACGAGGCCTCCGCCGCCATCCTGACCGGGCATTTCCACGCCGCCGATCCCAACCGTCCCGTCAGCTGAGGCGGCCACCGCCGCCGACCGGAGTTGCCGCCATGAGCCTCAGCCTCGCCACCCGCATCGCCACCAGTTCCCTGCGCACCACGCAGGCGCAGATGGCCGTCACCGCCGGCAATATCGCCAATGCCGATACCACCGGCTATGTCCGCAAGACGGCGGAGCAGAGCAGCACCGTCACCGCCGGCCGCAACACCGGCACCACCGTCACCGCCATCATCAGCCACATGGACGCTTATCTGCTGCGCACCAAGGCGGCGGTGGAGGCGCGGGCGGGCGGCACGGCCATCCGCGCCTCCTATGCCACCGCCGCCGCCGAGGGGCTCGGCAGCACCGCCGCCGATGGTAGCGGCGATAGTCTGTCGTCGCGTCTGACCACCTTGCAGGAGGCGCTGGCGTCGCTGGTCGATACGCCGGAAAGCACCACCCTGAAGGCGCAGACGGTGGCCAGTCTGGACGATGTGGCCAGCAGTCTGCGGCAGACCTCCGCCGATCTGCAATCGCTGCGCCGGCAGGCCGACAGCGACATCGGCACGGCGGTGGACAGTGTCAACACGGCGCTGGAGGCCATCAACAGCCTGAACAAGGACATCGTCCGCGCCAAGGCCCTCGGCCAGCCCACCGGTGATCTGGAAGACCAGCGCATGGCCCACCTGCACACGGTGTCCGCCGCCCTGGAGGTGGGGTATTCCATCGACAGCGCCGGGCGCATGAGCGTGTCCACCCGCTCCGGCACGCCGCTGGTGAACAGTTCGGTGCATCGGCTGGAGTTCTCCACCACCTCCACCATCACCGCCGAAAGCTCTTACAGCGCCACCCCGCCGAGCGGGCTGTCGGGCATCACGCTCGCCGGCCGCGACATCACCGCCAGCGTCAAGGGCGGCGAGATCGGGGCGTTGCTGGAGGTGCGCGACAGCACCCTGCCGGCCCTTCAGGCGCAACTGGATGATCTGGCGGTCACCTTCGCCACCGCCTTCAACGAGGCTCATGCCGGCGGTTCCGCCGTGCCGGCGCCCCAGACCCTGACCGGCACCACCGTCCTTGATCCCGCCGCCGCCCTGGCCGGCAGCGGCACCCTGCGGCTGGCGGTGGTGGACGACGCGGGCGCCGTCAGCGGATATCAGGATTTCGACCTGTCTTCTTACGCCACCGTCGGCGATCTCATCGCCGATCTGGATGCCATGGCCGGTGTTTCCGCCGCGCTCGATGCCGACGGCCATCTGGTGATCAGCGCCGATGATCCCGACCTCGGTATCGCGCTGGGGGAGGACGCCGCCACCATCGGCGGTCAGCGCGCCACCCTGGCACTCGGCACGGCGACGGTCGTCACCGCCACCGGCGCCAGCGACATCCGGGTCGCCGCCGATCTGCTGGCGGAACCGTCCCGCCTCGCCACCGGCAGCCTGTCCATGGAGGCGTCCCTTGCCGTCGGCGACACCGCGCTCACCGCCGGCAGTCAGGCGCAGGCCGAGGCAATGGCTGCGGTGCTGAACGATCCGCTGTCCTTCGGCGCGGCGGGAGGATTGGCCGCCGGCTCGGCCACCGTCGCCGGCCGCTTCACCGACATCCTTGGTGCTGCCACCGCCGCCGCCGACAGCGCCGAGACCCAGGCCGCCACCCAGGCAACGGCGCTCGCCCATGTGGATGACCTGATCGCGGCGCGGGGGGGCGTCAATCTGGACGAGGAAAACGCCCGACTCAGCGACCTGCAACAGAGCTATCAGGCCGCCGCCACCCTGCTGGAAACCGCTGGCGCCATGTTCGATGCGCTGCTTGACGCCGTGCGCTGAAGGAGCCCGCCATGATCGGTCGCGTCGCCACTTTTCATCAGAGCAGCCGCATGCTCGGTCATGCCATGACGGCGCAGACCAAGATGGCCGACAAGCAAATACAGTCCTCCACCGGGCTGAAGGCGGAAACCTACGCCGGCCTTGGCGCCGATGCGGCCCGGGTGATGCGGCTGGAAACCGAGATCGCCGAGGCCGGCACCCGCGCCGCCGCCGCCTCGTCGGCTCTGTCGCGGGCGGAAAGCCTGTACGCGGCGGTCGGTAGCATGGCGGACCTGATGACCAGCTTCCGCGCCAGCCTGTCGGGAGCGATGGACGGCGACCATTCGGAAATCGCCATTCTCACCACCTCCGCCGCCGGTCTGCTGGAGGATTTGGCGGCGCTGATGAACACCCAGGTCGACGGGCGTTATCTGTTGGGCGGCAGCAACACCACGACGGCCCCGGTCGATCTGACGGCACTTGGCGTGCCCACCGTTCCGTCCACCGCCGACACGTCCTATTACACCGGCGATGACGAGCGGGCCGCTGTCAATATCGGCGGCGGCGCCCGCGTCACCTATGGCGTCACCGGTGATTCGGCGGCCTTCGAGCAGGCGGTGCGATCGCTCTCCCTGGTGGCGACGATGACCACCGCGCCGGTGGACACGGCTGCTCTTCAGGAAGCCTATGAACTGGCCACCCAGGCCCTGGACGGTCTGATCGCCACCCAAGGCACGCTGTCGGTGGCCGCCGACCGGCTGGAGCGCGAGGTTCAGCGCGAGGAAACCTTCGTGGCGCTGATGGAGGACACCGTCACCTCCCTGAAAGGCGCCGATGCCCCCCAGGTGCTGGTGGAACTGGAGCAATACAAGGTGCAACTCCAGGCCACCTACAGCGCTATCGCCACCATTCAAGGGCTGTCGCTGGCGGACTATCTGCGATAGCGGACGCCGGGGGCATCGCATGAAACAAGGGGTTAGCCTGAGGATAGGCTAACCCCTTGTTTTTCTTGGTGCCGGCAGCAGGGTTCGAACCCGCGACCCCCTGATTACAAATACTGGGTAGTTGGCCTGAAATCTGTCGCTCCGCGAACCGGATTTACAGGGTAAAAACCTTGTAAATCAATTGACTGCCAGCTCTTCTTGAGGTGCGGACCAGATTTTCCGTTTTGGGATTCGGTTTGGTTTTCCGGTGCCCCAGCGGTGCCCCGTGGGCCTCTTATAGGAGGCCAGTTTGAAGAAGGTGAGAATCACGGATGCCGTTGCGCTTCGTGCGGCCCCGCCTACAGCAGGCCGGAGCTGGCTCTGGGACGCTTTGCTGCCAGGGTTCGGCATTCGCATCAGCGCAAGCGGCTACAAGACCTATGCCGTCCGCTGCACGAGCGGCGGAAAGAAGATCACGGTGACGCTTGGTCCGGTCGGCAAGGTAACGGCGCATGAGGCGAGGGACGCGGCATGGGAGGCGCTACAGCGAATTGAACGCGGCGATAGTCCGAAACCTGTCACGCCTGCTGCACCAGTCGCGGACGCCATCAGAACGACGGTACGGCAGGCGTTCGAAGAGTACGCAAAAAAGCACCTGGTGCGGCTGCGGTCGGGGGCAGAGGTGCGGCGGGCGCTGGAACTTCACGCACTTCCGGCGCTTGATCACCTTCATGTGGTCGAGGTTCGGCGCAAGGACGTGGTTCCTGTCCTTGATGCTCTTTCTGGTCGAGAGGCTACGGCCCTTCAGGTTTTCCGGCTGCTCCGCCACTTCTTCAACTGGCAGGTACAGCGGGGCGAACTCGAATTCTCGCCAATGGCCGGCATGAAGGCGGCTTGGAAGGTGCCCGCGCGTGAGCGCGTCCTGGCGGACGGGGAGCTTGGCTTGATCTGCCGGGGAGCCGAGCGGCTTGGTACTCCAGTGCGGGAGTACGTCTTGCTGCTGATCTTAACGGCTCAGCGCCGGGCAGAGGTGGCGCAGATGCGGTGGGCCGAGATT
>JAEWWF010000026.1 GCA_023396465.1 Pseudomonadota bacterium | reverse complement strand
CTGCAACACCGTGCCGACGCCCGAGGGCGGCACCCACGAACAGGGCCTGCGCAACGCCCTGACCAAGGGGCTGCGCAGCTTCGGTGACATGGTGAACAACCGCAAGGCCGCCAACCTGACGCCCGAGGACGTGCTCGGCGGCGCCTGCGTCATGCTGTCGTGCTTCATCCGCGAGCCACAGTTCCAGGGCCAGACCAAGGAAAAGCTGGCGAGCGCCGAGGCGACGCGGCTGGTCGAACAGGCCATGAAGGACCAGTTCGACCACTGGCTGTCGGGCGACGCCCAGGCCGCCACCGCCCTGCTCTCCCACGCCCTGTCGCGCGCCGACGACCGCGCCCGCCGCAAGGCGGAGAAGGAAACCAGCCGCAAGACCGCCACCAAGAAGCTGCGCCTGCCCGGCAAGCTGGCCGACTGCTCGCGCTCCATCGCGCAAGGCACCGAACTGTTCCTGGTGGAGGGGGATTCGGCCGGCGGCTCGGCCAAGCAGGCGCGCATGCGCGAAACCCAGGCGGTGCTGCCCCTGCGCGGCAAGATCCTCAACGTCGCCTCGGCCAGCATTGAAAAGCTGCGCGCCAACCAGGAACTGTCGGACCTGCTGGAGGCGCTCGGCTGCGGCGCCCGCGACCATTACGACGACGAGAAGCTGCGCTACGAGAAGGTCATCATCATGACCGACGCCGACGTCGACGGCGCCCACATCGCTAGCCTGCTGATGACCTTCTTCTACCGCGAGATGCCGAAGCTGATCGAGAACGGCCACCTTTATCTCGCCATGCCGCCGCTCTACCGCCTCACCCACGGCGGCAAGAGCATCTATGCCCGCGACGACGCCGACAAGGACCGCCTGCTGAAGACCGCGTTCAAGGCCAACGCCAAGGTGGAGATCAGCCGCTTCAAGGGCCTGGGCGAAATGCCGCCCATGCAGCTGAAGGAAACCACCATGAACCCGGCGACGCGCACCCTGCTGCGCGTCAGCGTGCCCGACGTGCGCACCGAGGAAAGCCGCGAGGAAGCCGCCAGCACGGCGCGTCTGGTGGAGCGCCTGATGGGCCGCAAGCCGGAGCTGCGCTTCCAGTTCATCCAGGAAAACGCCCGCTTCGTCGAAGAACTGGACATCTGACGACCGGCACCCCGGCACCCGAGAGCCCCCAATGGAGGGATGCGTCCCGCGCCGTCCGGCGCAGGCGACGTTTCCACCTTTTCGCAACTGCCGTATCCAGTGGCACACTTGCCGCAGAACACCACGATCCGCCACGGTGAAAGGGCAGGGAGGGATCATCACGGTGGCCGGCGCTTCGGCGGTTCTTGGGGAAGAATCGCGGGATGGCGGGGCACCAGCCGGCCGGAGGTTCCCGTTGTCCATCATCGTATCGCTTCACGACCATCCCGCGTTCCACCATCTCTGGCTGGCCCGCCAGTCCCGCCGGGTGGCAGCCGATTGCCGCGAGGCAAGCCGCACCCTGAGCGAAATGCGCGCCGCGCTGGTCGGCTTCGGCGACCGCCTGGAGGAATGCCGGCAGATCATCGAGCCGACCCGGCTGGAATCGTGGGCGACCCTCGCCGCCCTCGATAGCGGCGACGTTTCCGCCATGGAAGCGGTGCGCGACGACATCCTGCGCCGCCGCCAGGGGCGGTGACGACACTCCGGATCAACTACTCAAACTGAGGCCAACGCACGCGGCAAACTGCCGCCGGCGATGGTGGCGTAGACGTCCAGCGACGGCGGCGGCACCTGCCCCACCAGGGCAAAGGCGGCATGAATGGCCCGCGCCCGTGTTTCCGCCTCGGCGGCATCGGGATCACCGGCCGCCACCGCCGCCAGACAGGCGGCCCAGCTTTCGGCGCGGGAACTCATCGCCGCCGGATCAAGAGCAGCCGGCTGGCGGTGGATCAGAATCTGACCACGCAGGCCGGTGACCATCTGGCGCAACACCCCGTCGGCGCAGGCATCGAACAGCGCCGACAGGAAACCATCCTCGTGCTGGCGCAGGTCGTCGGCGCGCCCCGACTCCGCCGCCCGTTCGATCTGACGCAGGGCACGGCCGAGGGCGCCGAAGTCGCGTGCCGTGCCGTGGATGCAGGCCAGCCGGGCGACGAAGCCGAACAGCAGACCATGGGCCACAACCACCCGCAGAAGATCCTCCCGCTCCAACCGGACGACGAAAGTGCCGCGGCCGACCACGATGCGGACGAGACCGCTGGTCTCCAGGATCTTCAGCGCCTCCCGCACCGGTGCGCGGCTGACGCCGAACATGGCGGAGAGTTTGGTTTCGACCAGTCGCTCGCCCGGCTCGAAGCGCCCATCGAGAATGGCCGCCGAGATGCGCTCCGCCACGCTCTGCGTGAGCGTCGGCGACCGCGCGATGGTGTCGTCGTTAAGCATGTCGATACTCGACGCCTGTCGGCGGCCGTCCGGGGGTCCGGCCGCGTCTCCCCCACCCCACGCGGCAGCGCTCACCCCCGGCGGTCCCCACTGACCGCAGCCGCGTCATCGTGCCGAAAACACACACAATGCGCGTAATGGTATCCGCCTGCGCGAAGAGGGTCAACGTGGCCCCCGCCTCCAGGGCGGCGCCCCTGCCGAATGCATCGGCTGAGCGACGGCATCTTGCGACGAAAGGCGGCCTCGCGGCGGGTTTTCCGGCACCCGGCCATCGACATCAGGGCCACGGACTATCGATGGCGCGGGGATCCGCCGCCTCCCCGTCAAAGAGGATGAGGGAATTGGCGTGCCGCCGACACGGCGCGTATGATGCGGGTCACGGGACTTTCGTCGTGCTCCGCCGGACCCCGGTTAAGCCATTGGAGCCCTTGCCGCCGCCAAGGGCGCGATGACGCCGCCGTTCTCGACGCCAAGGCAACCAAGGGCGACCAAAACAACCAGGGGTGATATGGCGGAAACACTCTGTTACACGATTGCCGTTTGGCGAATCCCACCAACGCGGTCAGGATAGAGCCGGTTGCATGAAAGGCGGGGCGCTGGGGGACAGCATCCCGATTCGAGAGGGGTTAGAAAGATGATGCCGAAGTCCCTGATGGCGGCGGGCCTTGCCGCCGCCCTGATCGGTGGAGTCATGGCGCCGGCCATGGCGCAGGCGCCGCAGGGCATGCCGGTGGAAGCCATGCCGGTGCGGGCGGAACGGGTGGTCGACGACTTGATGGTGGTCGGCTCGCTGCTCGCCAACGAAACCACGGTGATCCGGCCGGAAATTGATGGCCGGGTGGCCGCCATTTCGTTCGAGGAAGGCGGCATGGCGCGCAAGGGCGACCTGCTGGTGCGCCTGGACGATGCCAGCCGCCGCGCCGAATTGGCCAAGGCGGAAGCCAACCTCGCCCTCAGCCGCCGCAACTTCGACCGCGCCGACGAGTTGTACCGCCGGCAGAACCTGCCGGCCAGCAGCCGCGACGAGGCGCTGGCCAAGCTGCGCGCCGACGAGGCCAGTCTGCGGCTGACCCAGGTGGCGTTGGAGAAAACCGAACTGCACGCGCCCTTCGACGGCATGCTCGGCCTGCGCAAGGTCAGCACCGGCGACTATTTGCAGCCGGGCACCGCCATCGTCACCCTGGATGATGTCGATCCCATCAAGGTCGATTTCCGGGTACCCGAGGTTTTCGCCCACCGCCTGCGGACCGGCCAGACCATCCAGCTGACGGTCGACGCGGTGCCGGGACGGACTTTCGAGGGCGAGGTCTATGCCATCGACCCGCAGGTCGACGTCAACGGCCGCAGCGTGCTGTTGCGCGCCCGCGTGCCGAACCAGGATGGTCCGCTGCGCCCCGGCATGTTCGTCCGCGTCACCCTGCTGCTGGACGAGCGGCCCAACGCCCTGGTGATCCCCGAGGAAGCGCTGATCCCGCAGGGCGACAGCCACATCGTCTTCAAGGTGGTGAACGGCACCGTCGAGCCGGCGCCGGTGGCCCTCGGCATCCGCCGCAAGGGCATGGTGGAAATCACGTCGGGCCTGTTGGAAGGCGACATGGTCATCACCGCCGGCCAGTTGAAGGTACGTCCCGGCATGCCGGTGATGGTCATGCCGCCGCCGGCCGAGCCGCAGAACGCCGCCGCGCCGGCTCAGGAGGGCTGAGGCCGTGGTCCTGTCCGATCTGTCCATCAAGAGGCCGGTGCTCGCCACCGTCATGAGTCTGGTGATCGTGCTGATCGGCGTGATCTCCTACGACCGCCTGACGGTGCGCGAATACCCCAACATCGACGAGCCGGTGGTCAATGTGGAGACCACCTACCCCGGTGCCACGGCGGCGATCATGGAGTCGCAGATCACCCAGCCGCTGGAGGAAAGCCTCGCCGGCATCGAGGGCATCGAGCTGATGAGTTCCACCTCGCGGCCCGAGCAAAGTCAGGTGTCGGTGAAGTTCCGCCTCACCCGCAACCCGGACGAGGCGGCCAACGACGTGCGCGACCGCGTCGCCCGCGTGCGCGGGATGCTACCGTCGGAAATCGACGAACCGGTGATCTCCAAGGTGGAGGCCGACGCCCAGCCGATCATCTACCTCGCCTTCAGCTCCAGCCGCCACACGCCGCTGGAAGTCACCGATTACGCCGACCGCTTCGTCAAGGACCGGCTGCAAAACATCGACGGCGTCGCCAACGTCCGCATCTTCGGCGAACGGCGTTATGCCATGCGGCTGTGGATCGACCGCGCCCGGCTGGCCGCCTACGGCCTGACCGTGCAAGAGGTGGAAACGGCGCTGCGCCAGCAGAACGTGGAAATTCCCTCCGGCCGCATCGAATCGGCGGAACGCGAGTTCACCGTGCTCGCCGAAACCGACCTGCGCACGCCCGAACAGTTCGACGACCTGATCATCAAGCGCGCCGAGGGCTACCTCGTGCGCCTGCGCGACATCGGCCGTGCCGAGATCGGCGCCGAAAGCGAACGCACCGCCGTGCGCTACAAGGGGGAGGCGGCGGTGGCGCTCGGCGTCATCAAGCAGGCGACCGCCAACCCGCTGGACGTCAGCCAGGGTGTCCAGAGCATGCTGCCGCTGATCGAGCAGAACCTGCCCGAAGGCATGGCGGTCAACATCGGCTACGACAGCTCCATCTTCATCGACCGCTCCATCCAGAACGTCTTCACCACCATCGGCGAGGCGGTGGTGCTGGTGGTGCTGGTGATCTTCTTCTTCCTGCGCTCGGTGCGGGCGACCCTGGTGCCGCTGATGACCATCCCGGTCTCGCTGATCGGCGCCTTCGCCCTGATGTACATGTTCGGCTTCTCCATCAACACCCTGACCCTGCTGGCCATGGTTCTGGCCATCGGCCTGGTGGTGGACGACGCCATCGTCATGCTGGAAAACATCCACCGCCATGTGGAGGAGGGCATGTCGCCCATGGAGGCGGCCTTCAAGGGTAGCCGCGAGATCGCCTTCGCGGTCATCGCCATGACCCTGACCCTGGCCGCCGTCTATGCCCCCATCGGCTTCATGGAAGGCCGCACCGGCCGCCTGTTCACCGAATTCGCCCTGACGCTGGCGGGTGCGGTGCTGGTGTCCGGCTTCGTGGCGCTCACCCTGTCGCCGATGATGTGCTCACGCCTGCTGCGGCACGAGAAGAAGCACTCCGCCGTCTACAACGCCATCGAATCGGCGATGGTCGGCATGACCGACGGTTACCGCCGTCTGCTGGGGTGGTCGCTGAAGGTGCGCTGGCTGGTGGCGGCAGTGGCGCTGGCCGTGGCCGGCAGCGCCTACCTTCTGTTCGGCACGCTCAAGTCCGAGTTGGCCCCCACCGAGGACCGCGGCACCATCATCGGCATCGGCATCGCACCGGAAGGCTCGACGCTCGCCTTCACCGACAAGTACGCCCGCCAGATGGAGCAGGTTTACGCCAGCGTGCCGGAAGCGGAACGCTACTTCGTCGTCACCGGCTTCCCGGTGGTGTCGCAGATCGTCAGCTTCATCGGCCTGGAGGATTGGGAAACCCGGAGCCGCTTGCAGCAGGACATCGTGAAGGAGATGCAGCCGCGCATGTTCGGCGGCATCCCCGGCATCATGTCGTTCCCGGTCAACCCGCCATCGCTGGGGCAAAGCCCCATCGACAAGCCGGTGCAGTTCGTCATCCAGACCAGCGGCACCTACGAAGAACTGGAAGGCATGGTCAACGCCATGATGGCGGAGGCCCAGCAATACCCCGGCTTCCTGAACCTCGACACCGACCTGAAGCTCAACAAGCCGCAGCTGTCGGTGCAGGTGGACCGCGAGAAGGTGGCCGATGTCGGCGCCGACGTGGCGGTCATCGGCCGCACGCTCGAAACCATGCTGGGCGGCCGCCAGGTCACCCGCTTCAAGCAGAACGGCAAGCAGTACGACGTCATCGTGCAGGTGGCGGACATCGACCGCGCCACGCCGTCGGATCTGTCGGCCATCTACGTGCGCGGCGCCGCCGACGAGATGATCCAGTTGTCCAATCTGGTGACGGTTCAGGAAACGGTGGCGCCGAAGGAGCTGAACCACTTCAATCAGCTGCGCTCGGCCAAGATCACCGCCAACCTGGCACCGGGCTTCGCCCTGTCGGACGGTCTCGGCAAGCTGGAGGAGATCGCCGAGCGGGTGCTGCCGCCGGGCGCGCTGATCGACTACGACGGCCCGTCGCGGGAATACCGCAGCAGTTCGGCGAGCCTTTATGTCACCTTCCTGCTGGCGCTCGGCTTCATCTATCTGGTGCTGGCGGCGCAGTTTGAAAGCTTCGTCGATCCCTTCGTCATCATGCTGTCGGTGCCGCTGTCGGTGACCGGCGCCCTGTTGGCGCTCAACCTCACCGGCCACACCCTGAACGTCTACAGCCAGATCGGGTTGGTGACGCTCATCGGCCTTATCACCAAACACGGCATCCTGATCGTCGAGTTCTCCAATCAATTGCAGGAAGAGGGAAAATCCAAGCTCGACGCGGTGATCGAAGCCAGCGCCCTGCGCCTGCGGCCGATCCTGATGACCACCGGCGCCATGGTGCTGGGCGCCGTGCCGCTGGCCCTCGCCACCGGGGCCGGCGCCGAAAGCCGGCAGGCCATCGGCTGGGTGATCGTCGGGGGCATGACCTTCGGAACCCTGCTGACCCTGTTCGTGGTGCCCACCGCTTACATGATCCTCGCCCGCGGCCACCGGCCGCAGGTGGGGGCGCCGCATCCCCATGCCGCCGGTTCACCGGCGGAATAAGACGACGCCTCAAGGGATGAGGACCGACCCGGTGTATCGCAAGGTGCGCCGGGTTCGTCTTTCGGGGGTGTCCTCCCTCCTTGGCGGCGGACGGCGGGCGCGGTAGCCTCATGGCCTGGTTCCCCGCGCCCCCTCATCCTGCCGGGAGGTCTCGCCCACCCATGCCGCTTCGCATCGCCCTCCACCAGACCGAAGGCATCCCCGGCGACATCGACGCCAACATCACCGCCGCCGAGGAAGCCGCCGCCCGTGCCCGCGCCGGCGGCGCCCATCTGCTCATCCTGCCGGAGATGTACCTGTCCGGGTACGATATCGGCGAACTGGCCTATGAACTGGCCGAACCGGCCGAAGGCCCCAACTTCAAGCGCATGGCGGAAGCCGCCCGGCGGCACGGCATCGCCATCCTCTACGGCCACGGCGAGACCGACGAGGACGGCCACTGCTACAACACCGCCACCCTGATCGACGCCAGCGGCCGGCGGCGCCTCGCCTACGCCAAGACCCACCTCTACGGTGACGAGGAACGGGCGGTGTATACCGCCGGCGCCACCATCGGGGTGCCGGTGGACCTGCATGGCGTCATGCTCGGCGTGCTGGTGTGCTACGACGTGGAGTTTCCCGAGGCGGTGCGGACCCTGGCCCTCCAGGGAGCGCAGTTGATCTGCGTGCCGACGGCGTTGACGGTGCCCAACCGGCCGGTGCCGGAAACCCTGATCCCGGCCCGCGCCGTCGAGAACGGCGTCTTCGTCGCCTACGCCAACCGCTGCGGTCACGAGACCCATCTGGTCTATGAAGGGCTGAGCACGGTGGCGGCACCCGACGGCAGCGTGCTCGCCCGCGCCGGCAAGCACGAGGAGATGATCTTCGCCGACATCGATCCGGGTGCTTACGAGGACACCCGCCGCCTCAATCCCTACCTCGCCGACCGCCGGCCCGAGCTTTACAACGGCCCCAGCTAAGCGGGCGGCGCCAGCGGCTGCGTCAGCGCCGGGGGGGCGGCGGCGTCACCTGCACCAGACGGGGCGTGGTCATCACCGTCTCGATGCGGCTTTTCAGGGCCTGCATGCTGACCGGCTTGATGAGATAGGCGTTGATGCCGCGCGCCGCCGCCTGCTTGACACTGCCCAGGTCGTTCTGGCCTGACAGGATGATGATCGGCAGATCGCGCACCGCCGCCAGATGGTGGCTGCGCACCATTTGCACGAACACCAGCCCATCGATGGGCTCCATGTTGAGGTCGCAGATCACCAGGCTGGGCTGGAACAGCTCCAGCTCCTTCAGGGCCGAGGCGCCGTCGGCGGCCTCGCGCACGTTGGTGCAGCCAAGCGTGCGCAGAATCTGCTTCATCATCGTCCGCACGAAGGTCTCGTCATCGACCAGCAGCACCGTCAGGCGCGAGAAGTCGAACGGGTCCCGGTCAGCCATGGGGCGGTCTCCGCAAGGTCAGGAGGCGGTGGCAAGGGAGGGGCGGCTCTGCTCCCACGGCAGCAGATCGGCCCCCGGCATGGGTTTGGCGACGTAGTAGCCCTGCACCAGATCGACGCCCATGGCGGCCAGCATGTCCCAGTTGTCGCGCGTCTCGACACCCTCGCCGACCACCTTCATGTCCAGGCGCTTGGCCATCTCGACATTGCTTTCCAGCACGATGCGCACCCGCTCGTTCTCGGCGGCGCCACGCACGAAGCTCATGTCCAGCTTGAACTCGGTGAACGGCAGGCGGACCAACTGCTGGATGGTGGAATAGCCGGTGCCGAAGTCATCGATGGACAGCCGCACCCCCTTCATCGCCAGCCGGGTGATGACGTCGAACGGCGTGGTGATGTCGGTCATCAGGCCGCTTTCCGTTACCTCCAGGGTCACATGGTGGATGGCGACGCCATGGTCGGCGGCCAGCCCAAGGACGAATTCCGGCAAGTCGAGGCGATAAAGGCTGCTGGCCGACAGGTTGACCGCAACCCCGATGCGGAGGCCGGACGCCGCCCATCGACCGGCCTGGGACAGCGCCGTTTGCAGCATGTATTCGGTGAACACTTCGGTGAGACCGAAGTCATCCAGCTTGTCGAGGAACACCACCGGCGGCAGAACACCATGGTCGGGGTGGCGCCAGCGTACCAGCGCCTCCACCCCCTCCAGCCGCCCGGTCGGCAGCGCCACCTTGGGCTGATACCAGGCTTCGATCTCGCCGACGTCCAGCGCCGTCAGCAGCCGCTCGCGCGTCACCTCCACCGCCGCCAGTCCGCGCCGCGCCGGTCCGCGAGCGCCGAGGCGGGTGAGCAACGCCGAGACACCGGCGGGGGTCAGCGGCTTGGGCAGGGCGCCGAGCATGGTCAGGCCACGGGCGCGGGCCAGTTCCTCCACCGTGCGGATGATGTCCGGCCGGGCGGCGCTGGCGATGATGATGCCGGCGTTGGCATTGAGGCCACCGATGTGGCGCAGCGTCTCCACCCCATCCATGTCGGGCATGTCGAGGTCGCAGACGAAAACATCCACCGGCTGCTGTGCCGAGGCCATCAGGGCCAGCGCCTCCCGCCCGCCGCCAGCCTGTTCGACGCGGCCGACGCCGAGGGCGCGGAACACCCGCACCGTCATGGTGCGCACGAAGGGATCGTCATCGACCACCAGCACCGACAGGGCAGCGAAACGCGGGTCGGCGGCGACCGCCACCGCTGGGGTATGGCCGCGGGTCAGGGGAGACTGCGTGGTGATGTCGCTCATGGGTTCCCGTCTCCCTGGAGGTCACACCCCGTTGATCGCATCGCGAGCCCGCCCGAAGGCGCGCTCGACGTCTTTCACCAGCGCCGCCACCGCCTCCCAGTCACCGATACCGGCGGCGCTGTGGGTTTCAACCCGGCGGCAGGCGTGGCCCAGTTCCACCGCGCCAGCCGACAGGGCCGCCCCCACCAGCCGGTGGGAGGCGCGGCGCAAACCCTCGGCATCACGCGCCTCGTGACGGTCGGCGATGGCTTCCTTCAGTTCGATGGCACTCTCGAGGAAGGCGCCGAGCAACCCCCGCACGTCCGGCCGCACCGCATCGGTGATCTCGCCGAACAGTTCCTCATAGATGCTCAGGCTGAGCACCGGCACGGCCTCGGCGGCATCCGGTGCCGGCGGCGGCGGGCCAGCCGTCACGGCGGCCGGCGGCGCTTCGGCGGTGGCCGCCTCGCTCGGACGGCTGTCGACCGGCAGCCAGCGGTACAGCACCTGCCGCAGCTTCGCCGATTCCACCGGCTTGGCGAGGAAGTCATCCATGCCGCAGTCAAAGCAGCGGGCCTTTTCCTCCTGCAACACACCGGCCGACAGGGCGACGATGGGCAGATGTCCGCCGGCCGCCGCCTCGTGGGCCCGGATGCGGGCGGTGAGCTGGAAGCCGTCCATTTCCGGCATGTGGCAGTCGGTGATCAGCAGGTCGAAGCCGCCGGCCTGGAAGGCATCCCACGCCGCCGCGCCGTTTTCCACCACCACCGGTTCAAGGCCCATGCGTTGCAGCATCTTGTCGATGACCAGACGGGAGGTCGGCGTATCCTCCGCCACCAGGATGCGGCCGCCGGAAAACGGCAGGTCGGCCACCGTTTCCACCGGCGCCTGGGCGCCGCCGAAGCGGTGCATCACCTGGTCGATGGTGTCCGGTGCCGCCCGTCCGACCGCCACCGCCACCGTCTGCAACAGAAGATAGGGTCGCGCCGGCTTGGTCAGGCCCCAGGTGGCGCCGGTCCGACGCTGCACGCGGGAGATGGCGCCGCGATCCCGGCGTGCCATCAGCAGCACCGGCAGCCCGGCCACCGCCTCCGCCGTCAGCACGCCGAACTGGGAGAATGCCCCGGCCGCCGCCGCCGGTCCGTCGTCGACCACCACCAGATGCACCGGCGCGTTCCGGATGATGGCCGCCGGCACCTGGGTCTGCGCCTCCTCCCACGTTTCCACCGTCTCCACCACCGCGCCAGCGGCGGTCAGGCCACGGGTCATGGCGCTGAGGAAGGCGGCGTTCTGCGCCACCAGCAGGATGCGGATGCCGCCAAGGTCGGGCCGCTCGCAGGCGCCTTCGGCCACCGGCAACGGCACCTCGAACCAGAAGGTGGAGCCGACGCCGGCGGTGCTGGTGACGCCGATGGCGCCGTCCATCATCTCCACCAGCCGGCGGCAGATGGCAAGGCCGAGACCGGTGCCGCCGAAACGGCGGGTGGTGCCGGCGTCGGCCTGCTCGAAGGGGCGGAACAGGCGGGCCTGCTGTTCGGGCGTGAGACCGATGCCGCTGTCGGTGACATCGAACCGCAGGCGCGCCGTGTCGCCCTGCCGCTCGCGCAGGGAAACGGAGACGCTGACCTGCCCCTGGGCGGTGAACTTGATGGCGTTGCCGACCAGATTGATGAGAATCTGCCGCAACCGCGCTGGATCACCCCGCAGCACCGGCGGGATGGCGTTGTCGACGAAGGTGACCAACTCGATCTCCTTCGCCCAGGCCCGCGACGCCAGCAGATCGGCAACCGAAAACACCACGTCATCCACCGCCAGTTCGGCGGTCTCGAACACCAGCTTGCCGGCCTCGATCTTCGAGAAATCCAGAATATCGTCGATGATGGTGAGCAGGAACCGCGCCGAGTCGCGGCACACCGACAGCAGGTTGCGCTGCTCGCCGTCCAGTTCGGTGGCCTCCAGCAGTTCCAGCATGCCGATGACGCCGTTCATGGGCGTGCGGATCTCGTGACTCATGGTGGCGAGGAAGGCCGATTTGGCGCGCGCCTGCTCCTCGGCCAGTTCCTTCTCGGCGTGCAGTTGCTCCAGCCGGCGGCGCGGCCCGATGTCACGCATGATGCCGGAGAAATAGTGAGACCCGTCCACCCGGAACTCGCTGATGGACAGGTCGAGGTAGACTTCGTGACCGTCCTTGTGCCGCCCCACCACCTCGCGGCTGAGATCGAGCGCGGGGCTGCGGCCGGGCACCGTGCGGCCAAGGTAGCCGTCGTGGAGCAGAGCATCCTCGGTCCGCATCAGCTTGCCGATGTTGCAGCCGATGATCTCGTCCGGATCATAGCCGAACAGGCGCGAGACCGCGGGATTGGCCGACTGCACGATGCCGGCGCCGTCGATGGTGACGATGCCGTCGCCGGCCTTCTCGACAAAGGCCCGCAGCCGCGCCTCGCTGTCGCGCAGTTGGCGCGACTGTTCGGCCAGCTTGCGATTGCGGTCGAAGCTCTCCACCGCGCCGTTGACGGTGAGGATCAGATCCTCCGCCTCCCACGGTTTGGCGATATAGCGGTAGAGGTTGGCCTCGTTGATGGCGGCGACGATGGCGGCGTGGTCGGATTGGCCGGTCAGCAGGATGTTGAAGGCGGCCGGAGTCTTCTGATGGATGCGCTTCAGCAGCTCGTGACCGCGAATGTCGGGCAGGAAATAATCACAGATGACCACCGGGATTTCGATGCCCTCGGCCAGCAGCTCATCCACCAGTTCCAGCGCGTCGACGCCCCGGTCGGCCATTTCCAGCCGGCACCCGAGGATACGGCCGCCCAGCTCCATACGCAGGGAATCGAGCACCATCGTGTCGTCGTCGATGCATACGACCACCCGTTCGGCCATGACGCCGCTGCTCCCCCCTGCTGCCCTGCATCGCCCGCTGCGCCCATTCCCATACGCAACTTGCGGTGACCCATCCTTAGGCATTACGCCGGAATAGGCAATAGGTGTTTCGGCGTCAGGAAGGGGCCAGGGCCAACAGGCACAGGCCCCCGCCCCAGGACATGCTCAGGTCTCCTGGAGCAGATGGCGGATGGTTGCCTCCAGCGATGCGCTGGCATCGTCGAGGCTGGCGGCCGCACCCAGGGTTTCCGTGGAGACTCGGCTGGTGTCCAGGGCGGCTTGGCTGACATGGACGATGTTGTTGCCGATCTCGGCGGTGGCCGCGCTTTGCTGCTGCACCGCCGCCGAAATCTGGGTGGCAATGCCGGAGATGGTGCGCACCCGATCCGACACCGCCGACGCCATCGCGGTACATTCGGCGGTGACCTGCTGCACGTTCTTGATGCTGGCGGAAATTCTCTCGGTGGAGGTCGAGGTCTGGCGGGCGAGAGTCTTCACCTCGCTGGCGACCACGGCGAACCCCTTGCCCGCCTCCCCGGCGCGGGCGGCCTCGATGGTCGCGTTCAGCGCCAGGAGATTGGTCTGATTGGCGATGCTGGTGATCAGGCCGATCACCTCGTCAATCTCGGTGGCGGCGGTTTCCAGATCCCTGATCCGCGAGACCATGGTTTCCACCGACGCCGTAGCATCGCAGCTGATGGACGCCGCCTGCTCGGTTTGCTGGCCGATCTCGTCGATCGAGGCGATGAGTTGCTCCGTCGCCGCCTGCAATCCCTGCGACTGAGCGGACGTTTCCTCCGCCGCGGCGGAAACCGCCTGGGCCTGGCTTTGCAACCCGTGTCGAATGCCGCGCACCTTGCACGACAGGGTCTTGACGGAGTTTGCCGTGACCGTGTGATCGGTCACCACGTCCCAGGTCAGCATGGTGCCAATGACGGTTCCGCCGCCATCCCGCACGGCGCTGATTTCGAGATTGAGATACTCATCCCCGAGTTTCACCACCGCCCGGTGGGGGAGACGGTCGTAATTGGAGACGATGCGGCGCTGATGCGCCGGGTTTCGATGAAAGATGTCGTAGGTTTGCCCGATCAGATCATCGGCCCGGCATGGCAAAAGGTGCTCAAGCTTGCTAAGCGTCCGCACGGTCTTGTCGTTGGCGTAGACAATGACCCCGTTGGTGTCGCACAGGATGATATTGATCGGCATGCAGCGCAGCATTTCGAGGCGCATGCCGGCTTCCCGCTCCAATCGCAGGCGTTCGGTCGCCACTGACCAAGTGAGAAGAGCCAGGACATACGTGCCAGCGTCGTCGTAAACGGCGGAGACGCCCAGGTCGAGGTCTTGATCCTCAAGCCTGACCATCGCCCGGTAGGGAAGGTTCTGGGGATCCCGCAGCAGTGTTCTCTGCCGTTCCGGCATCTTGTGGAAAATGTCGATGGATGAGCCCACGACACCCTCCGCCTTCACGGGCAGGAGGTGTTCCAACGGGCGCAGCAGGGCAATGCTGGCACTGTTCGCATAGACGATGAGAAAACTCCTGGGGTCCATCAGCATGATGGCCGCGGGCTGCGCCTCCAGGATGGGGCGGACCGCGTCAAGGCGGCGGGCGATGGAGCCCGAGACAACGCCATGCCGTGCGGTCCTCCCTGCGGCAATCCTGAACATATCACTCTCCTCTGCTTCGTTCACAGGTTGAGGGGAGCATGCGACATGCCAAGCCAAGAGTATGGATCAACCCTTTGTTTTTTCTTTGTCAATCCCACAATCTCAGGGCGGGAACATTGAAATCGAGAGGCGAAATTGCAACATCCGCTGCATTCTGAGATTTATATCACGGACCAGCGGCACCCTCCATAGAATCAACAATTCCCCTAAAATGCCGCGCATGCGCCAGTCCGCATGCCCTTGTGCGTCGTGTGCTTTGCGCCGCCGGCCGTGTGGTGCATAGTCGACGATGCCGTGCGAGGGGCGCGGAGCGAGGGGGAGTTGCATGCGGCAGGGACCGACGCGGCGGCGCGTGCTGTCCGGGCTGGCGTCCATGGCGGTCGCCGGTGGCTGCGCCGTGCATTCGAGTCCGCTGCGGGCGCGGCCAGCGCAGGCGGCCGGCGGCCCCATTCGCGTCGGCATCCTGCATTCCTTGTCGGGCACCATGGCGATCAGCGAATCGACGCTGAAGGACGTGCTGCTCATGCTCATCGACCGCCAGAACCGCGCTGGCGGGCTGCTAGGCCGACGGCTGGAGCCGGTGGTGGTCGATCCCGCCTCGTCGTGGCCGCGGTTCGCCCAACTCGCCACCCAGCTTCTGGAGGCGGACGGGGCGGACGTGCTGTTCGGCTGCTATGCCTCGCCGTCGCGCAAGATCGTTCTACCGGTGCTGGAGCGGCTGGACGGTCTGCTGTTCTATCCCGCTCCCTATGAGGGACAGGAACAGTCGCCGCATGTGGTCTACCTGGGGGCGACGCCCAACCAGCGGGCGGTGCCGACGGTCGATTACCTGCTGAGCGCCGACGGCGGCGGCGTGCGCCGCTTCTATCTGGTTGGCACCGATGACATCCATCCCCGCACGGTCAACACCATCCTCGCCGGCTACCTGCGGTCGCGGCAGGTGCGGCGGGAGGACTTCGTCATCCGCTACGTGCCCTTCGGCGAGGCCGACTGGCGCCAGATCGTCGCCGAGATCCGCACCTTCTCCCGTGGCGGCAAGACTGCCGTCGTCAACACCCTCGCCGGGGATGCCAACCTGCATTTCTATCGGGAGCTGGTGCGTCAGGAGGTCAGTGCCGGCGACATCCCGGTGGTCGCGCTGTCCATCGGCGAACAGGAACTGGCGGCGGTGGACGTGACGCCGCTGGTCGGCCACCTGACCGCCGCCAGCTATTTCATGTCACTCGAAACGCCCGAGAACGATGCCTTCATCCGCGAGTGGCAGGAGTGGATCGGCGATGACCTGCGGGTGGTCAGCGCCGCCATGGAAGGCTGCGTCATCGGCTTCGACCTGTGGGTGCAGGCCGTGCAGGCGGCCCGCACCGCCTCCGCCCCGGCGGTGCGGGCGGCCCTGCCGCAGTGCCGCACCCGCAGCCTGACAGGCCATGACATCGGCCTCGACGGACTGAGCATGCACGTCCGCAAACCCCTGATGATCGGCGAGATCCAGGCCACCGGCCAGATGATGCCGGTGTGGTTGTCCGATGGTCTGATCGACCCCGTCCCCTGGAGCCGCTGGTGGCGGCGCGGCACGAGGATTTTATCCGATGGCGCCTATCCCTGACCCGGCGCGGGTCGCGCCGCGCGCCGCCGTGGAGCCCGTCCGCCCCGAGGGCGCCGCCCCCGTCCGCCGGGGCCGCCGCGCCGGGGCGCTGGAGCGGCGCATGACCTTCCTGGTGGCCATGAGCATCGCCCTCGGGTTGGTGCTGCTGATCATCGTGCAGTCGCGCACCAGCTACCACGACATGCGGGCCCTGCACGAGGCCGGCACCCTGGCCCTGACCGAACGGCTGGCGGAGGAGGTGGCACCGCTGGTGCGCTGGCGCAAGGTGCCGGGCATCGAGGCTTTCCTCGACCGCATCGTCGACGACCCGCAGCTGTCGGTGGCCGGTTTCGTCGCCGCCGACCGTGCCGGCCGGCCGTTGCTGCAAAAATCGGTCACCGGCCGGCCGTCCTTCGACCTGGAGGACGCCTTCAACCGCGCGCAGGGGGCGCTGGCGCGCGGGGAAACGGTCAACTTCTCCACCAACCGCCACTTCGTGGTGCTGGCGCCGCTGCACTTCGGCCGCGATCAGACGGTGGTCGGCTACCTCGGCCTCGCCTGGAGCCTGGATGCCATCAACCGCCAACTGCTCACCGGCGTGCTCCAGCAGGTGGGATTCTCGGTCGCCGCCGCCGGTTTGGCGGTGGTGGTTCTGCTGACCCTGCTGCGGCGGACCATCGCCCGCCCCATCGACGAGATGGCCGACGCCATGGCCGCCCTGGCCGGTGGCAACCTGGACGTGGAGGTGCCACGCCTGTCCCGCGACGACGAGATCGGCCGCATGGCCGGCGCGCTGGCGGTGTTCAAGGACAATGCCGTCGAGCGCCACGCCCTGACCGAGGCGGTGCGGGCCCAGAACATCCAGTTGCAGGTGGAGAAGGACAACGCCGTCCGCCTCGCCACCCGCGCCCGCACGGCGGCGGAAGACCTGCGCATCGCCAAGGAAAACACCGAGCGCGCCATGGCCGAGCTGAAGGCCGCCCAGGACCATCTGGTGCAGAGCGAGAAGATGGCCGCCCTCGGGCAGTTGGTGGCCGGCATCGCGCACGAGATCAACACGCCGCTCGGGGCGGTGAAATCCTCCATCGGCTCCATCGGCCTCAACCTGCGCAGCCTCATCGACCTGCTTCCGGCCCTGCTGCATGAACTGGGACCAGCCGACGAGGATCTGTTCCTGTCCCTGGTCGCCCACGGCACCCGCCCCGACCGGGCGCAGACCACGGCACGCGAACAGCGGCAATTGCGCAAGGCGTTGACGGCGCGGCTGGAGACGGCGGCGGTCGCCAATGCCCGCGTCACCGCCGACGCCCTGGTGGACATGGGCCTCGACGAGGCGGCGGCGGACCGGTTCGTGCCGCTGCTGCGCGGGCCCAACGGCACCAAGGCGCTAGATGCGGCGCTGCGCCTGTCGCAGATGATGCAGGGCACCGGCACCATCGCCGCCGCCGCCGACCGCGCCGCCAAGATCGTCTTCGCGCTCAAGACCTTCTCGCGCTTCGACGCCGGCGCCGACATGGTGCCCGCCAACCTGCGCGACGGCCTGGACACGGTGCTGACCCTCTACCACAACCAGATCAAGCACGGCATCGAGCTGGTGCAGGACTATCACCCGGTGCCGCCCATCCCCTGCCGGCCGGACGAGTTGAATCAGGTGTGGACCAACCTGGTCCACAATGCCTTGCAGGCCATGGACCACAAGGGCCGCCTGACCATTCGGCTGTTCGAGGCCGACGGCCGCGCCGTGGTGTCCATCGCCGATACCGGCTGCGGCATCCCCGACGACATCCGCGACCGCATTTTCGAGCCCTTCTTCACCACCAAGAAGGCCGGCGAGGGCTCCGGCCTTGGGCTCGACATCGTGCGTAAGATCGTCGAGCGCCACGGCGGCACCATCGAGGTGTTCAGCCAGCCCGGCCACGGCACCACCTTCACCGTCCGCCTGCCGCTGGCGCAGTCGGCCGCCGCTTTCCAGGACACGCCCGCATGACCGACCACGCCCACCACCCCGACCGCGCCATCCTGTGCGTCGACGACGAGAAGATGATCCTGGATGCCCTCAAGGTGCAGATCAGCCGTGCCCTGGGCGACCGCTACCTCTATGAATTCGCCGAAAACGCCGACGAGGCCATGGAGCTGATCGAGGATCTCGCCAGCGACGGTGTGCAGGTACTGGTGATCGTGTCCGACTGGCTGATGCCCGGGATTCGCGGCGACGAGTTCCTGATCGCCGTTCACCGCAAGTTTCCCCGCATCGTCAAGGTACTGCTGACCGGCCAGGCGGATGCCGCCGCCATCGACCGGGCGCGGGCGGACGCGGCGCTGCACCGGTGCATTCATAAGCCATGGAGCGAATCGGAGCTGATCGAGGCCATCACCTCCGGCCTTGAGGATGGCGCGTAAGCGTGGCGCAGCCCTGAAATGGAAGAGGCGGCCTCGCGGCCGCCTCTTCGCCCGGATGCAGGGTCCGGTCACCCGACGCTTCCTCACCTAGACTGGGCCTGCTTTTGCAGCTTATCGCCCCTGGCCTGCGTCCGTTCCCGGCGAACGAGGCCTCGATTTACCGCACAGTGCGATGCCCGGGGATGCCAACGGACGGGACCGCATTTCGTATTGCGTAATCGATGTTGCAATGTGTAATTGCTTCCCCGGCGCGAGTCAAGCGCCCGAAATGACCAAACGTTAAGGATTGCCCCATGAGCCGCTCCGGCCGCCGCCCGGCCGTTCCCCCCGACCATGAGCCCGACGCCGACGATACCGACGATCACCACGCCCGCCGGCGCGGCGTGCAGTCCCTGGAAGTCGCCCTGCACCTGCTGGCGGCGCTGGCGGCGGCGGCACGGCCGCTGATGCTGAAGGAACTGTCGGAGCGCGCTGGCATGCCGGCCGCCAAGGCCCATCGCTATCTGGTCAGCTTCATCGAAGGCGGCATGGTGCGGCAGGATGCCGACAGCGGCCGCTATGCCCTTGGCGACTTCGCCCTGACCCTCGGGCTGGTGGCGTTACAAGGGCTCGACATCGTGCGCGACACCGCCGGCGTGTTGCAGGATTTGCGCGATGCCATCGACGAAACCGTGTTCCTGGCGGTGTGGGGCAATCGCGGACCGACCATCGTGCGGTGGGAGGAAAGCGTGCGCCCGATCGCCGTCAACGTCCGCGTCGGCTCGGTGCTGCCGGTCGCCACTTCGGCCACCGGACGGGTGTTCGCCGCCTGGCTGAAGGAAGCGGCGGGCCACGGCCTCGACCCCAAGCTGCTGGACGAAATCCGCCTGCGCGGCTTCGCCACCCAGCGCAACGCCCTCATGCAGGGCATCGGCGCCGTCAGCGCGCCGGTGTTCGACCACCGCGACCAGATCATCGGCGCCATCACCGTACTGGGCGCCGACACCGGCTTCGACGCCAGCCCCGACGGCCCCATCGCCCGCGCCTGCAAGGCGGCCGGTATCGAGGCCAGCCACCGCATGGGCTGGCGTGCCGACGGCCGTATGACCGCCTGAGCCGATACGACGGGGGCAACGGTCAATGGCCCTTGGCAGCGGCGACCGGCGTTGAAAGGATCGGAGCCCCTGCCGGAGCTCCATCCGTTCCGCCCGTACCGGAGTACCACCACCCGTGTCAGCCCTGCATCCCGACCGTTCCACCTACGTGAAGGGCGTCGCCCTGTCGGCCGGCGGCATGATCGCCATCAGCCCCGATGGCCTGCTGCTGCGTCTGGTGCAGGATGCCGGCCATTGGGACGTGGTGTTCCTGCGCACCTTCGCCATTTTCTGCGCCGTCAGCCTGTTCCTGCTGGTGCGCTACCGCACCCGCGCCCTGGCGGTGGTGCGGGCGCTGGGGCGGCCGGGGATCTGGGCGACGCTGGCGCTATCCGGAGCCAACATCGGCTTCATCATGGCGATGCTGAACACCACCGTCGCCAATACCCTGGTCATCGTCGCCACCATGCCGCTGTTTTCCGCCGCCCTCGGCTGGCTGCTGATCCGCGAGCGGGTGTCGGGCCGCACCTGGGTGAGCATCGGCGTCGCCCTGGCCGGCATCGGCGTCATCTTCTCCGGCTCGCTCGGCGGCGGCACCCTGACCGGCGATCTCATCGCCCTCGCCACCGCCTTCGGCCATGGCCTTGCCCTGGTGCAGCTGCGCCGCATCGGCAACCGCGACACCACCCCCATCGTCGCCCTGGCGGCCCTGGTGGCGAGCCTGATCGCCCTGCCGTTCGCGGCACCGCTGGCCTATACCGCCCACGACACCGCCGTGATCCTGTTCCAGGGCGTGCTGCAAATGCCGCTGGCGCTGGCCATGTTCCTGTCCGGCGCCCGCTTCATCCCGGCGGCCGAGGTGGCGCTGTTCTCGCTGATCGAGACGGTGCTCGGCCCGCTGTGGGCGTGGATCGGCGTCGGCGAGGTGCCGTCGCTGCTGGCGGTGGTGGGCGGCGTCATCGTCGTCGGCGCCGTGGCCGGCAACTCGGCCCTCGGCCTCATCCGCCTCAACCGCCGCCGCCAGCGGGAAGCCGCCGCCGCCATTGCCAACTCCACCGGCACGGGGGGCGGCGCATGAACCTCGACCTCGCCGCCCTGCGCGCCGATACCCCCGGCTGCGCCCATGTGCTGCACCTGAACAACGCCGGTGCCGCCCTCATGCCCCGCCCGGTCCACGAGGCAGTGGTCGGCCATCTGACCCGCGAGCTGGAAACCGGCGGCTACGAGGCGGCGGCGGAGGCGGACGCCGCCCTGCGCGACACCTATGCCGCCGTCGCCGACCTTCTCAACGCTTCCCCCGACGAGATCGCGCTGGTGGACAACGCCACCCGCGCCTGGGACATGGCCTTCTACGGCATTCCCTTCCGCCCCGGTGACCGGGTGCTGACCAGCCGGGTGGAATACGGCGCCAATTACGTCGCCTATTTGCAGATGGCGAAGCGGGCCGGCATCCGCGTCACCGTGCTGCCCGACGACCCCGCCACCGGCAGCGTCGACGTGACGGCGCTGGAGGCGGAACTGACGGCCGGCGGGGTACGGCTGGTCAGCCTGCCGCATGTGCCGACCGGCTGCGGCGTGGTGGCGCCGGCCGCCGCCATCGGCCGGCTGGCGAAGGCCCATGGCGCCCTGTTCCTGCTCGACGCCTGCCAGTCGGCGGGGCAGCTGGCGCTCGATGTGGCGGCGCTCGGCTGCGATTTCCTGTCGGCCACCGGCCGCAAGTACCTGCGCGGACCGCGCGGCACCGGCTTCCTCTACTGCCGGCGCGAGGTGCTGGCCGAGATCGAGCCCCCCACCATCGACCACCACGCCGCCACCTGGACCGGCCCCGACAGCTATGCCCTCGCCCCGACGGCACGGCGGTTCGAGGTGTGGGAGAGCGGCATCGCCGGCCGCATCGGCCTTGGCGTCGCCGTGCGCTATGCCCTGCGCCGCGGCCTGCCGGTCATCGAGGCCCGCATCCGCAGCCTCGCCGCCCGCCTGCGCGACGGGCTGGCGGCGGTGCCGGGGGTGACGGTGCGCGATGGCGGCAGCGACCTCGGCGGCCTCGTCACCTTCACCGTCGACGGCCAGGCGCCGCAGGCGGTGCAGGCGGCCCTGCGGGCGCGGGCGGTGAACGTGTCGGTCAGCGGCGTCGGGTCGAGCCTGCTGGATTTCTCCGCCCGTGGCCTGACCTCGGTGGTGCGCGCCAGCGTTCACTACTACAACAGCGAGGAGGAACTGGACCGCTTCCTCGATCACCTGCGGGCAGTGACGGGGCAGTGACGCCGGGCGTTTGCGCCGCCGCCGGCCGGTGCTAGAGTGCCCTTCCCGTCACCGGACAGCGAGTCATGCGCCACCGCCCCGCCGCCGCCCACCGCCGAGTCGCCGCCCCTGCCGCCGCCCTGGCCACAGCGGTGCTGCTGACCGGCTGCGCCATCGGCCAGCCGGGCGGCCCGGCCACCCTCAGCCGCACCGACGTGCGCGACGGCCTCACCGTCAGCGCCTGGCAGCACGCCGTCGGCAAGGGGCCGATGCTGCTGGAGATCCACGGCAGCCCGACCGCCATGGCGCCCGGCGACTTCGCCCACGCCCTGGCCGCCGTCATGCCCTCGCCCCCCTATCACCAGCCCGCCCGCTGGACCGCCGACCGCGCCCGCGCCGGGGAACGGGACAGCCGCCTCGTGCTGATGTTCGGGGCACCGGTGGGAGCGCGCGGGGCGACGCCCTGCGCGACGCCCGACACCGTTCCCGTCGCCTGGGGCATGCCCGACGGCCTCGCCGTGCAGGTGTCGTTCTGCAACGGCGGCGAGAGCATGGGCGAAACCCGCCTCACCGGCCCCGCCGTCGGCGGCCCGGACGATCCGCGCCTGATCGCCATGCTGCGACAGGCCATGGCCAAGCTGGTGCCGCCACGGGCGCGGGAGTTCGATGACGACCACCTGCCCGGCCGCCGTTGCATTCCGCCGCTATGCTGATGCCCCTGGCCCCAAGAAAGCGCCTTGTTCCATGACCGACGAGACCCCGCCGCCGCCCAAGAAGCCGCTGCCGCCGACGCTGCAAGCCGCCGTCGCCGCCGTGAAGAAGGCGCAGGCGCCCGCCCCGCGCGAGGACACCGCCCGCGGCCCCGGCGAGCAGGCGTGCAACAAGTGCGGCGCCGTGTTCCGCTGGGTGCGCTCCGAGGCCGGCGGCGGCCGTACCGCCCTGGTGGCGCGGCTGGTGCAAGGATCGGCCAAGTGCGACTGCGGCTACGGCAAGGCCACCACCGCCGGCCGCCGCGCGCCGCGCCCCTGACGACGCCGGACGGGAAAGGCACCGGGCGGCCGCAGACTCAGGGCGCCACGAACACCTTGCAATCGGAATAGCCGTCGTTGACGAAGTGGTAGGTGCGATCAGGCAGGGCCTTGCGCAGCGGGTCGCGCAGGTTCCATCCCTGTTTGGCGACGCCGGTGTTGCCACGGCCGATGTTGTCCTTGCCGGTGTACCAGATTTTCAGGCGGGTCTTCTGCACCTGATTGAACTGGTCGCGCCGGCACAGCAGCGACAGTTCCTTGTCCAGGTTGCCCACGTTCCAGTACGGGCTGTTGGTCCAGCCGTAGGTGGAGCCGGCGCGCGCGTCCGTGCCCACGACGGCCAACAGACCGGCGGCGGCGGCAAGGACAAGGGTGAAACGGCGCAACATGGGAGACCTCGGCGTCCGGCGTCTTGCGCAAGGCGCGATCATCGGGCACCACTTTCCGCGTAATGCTTCCGAATGTCAAACGACATGGCCGCCTGGACCACCACCGCCACCCGCCTCCCCGCCGCGCCGGGCGCCTATGCCCTGCTGATCCGCCTGCCGCGCCGCTGCCCGCTGCCGCCCCGGTTCGGCGCCGGGGCGGGGCTGGTGGCGGGGTGGTATCTCTACCTCGGGTCGGCACGCGGCGGCGGCGGCATCCGCGCCCGCTGCGCCCGCCATCTGGCGCCCGCCAAAACCCTGCGCTGGCATGTGGACTGGCTGACGACGCAGCCCGGCGCCACGGTGCGGGCACTGGCCTTCCCCGACGGCGACGAATGCGACCTCACCGCCCGCGCCCTGGCGGCCGGGGCGCGGGTGGCGGTGGCCGGCCTCGGCGCCAGCGATTGCCCGCGCTGCCCGTCCCACCTGCTGGCGGTGCCGGAGCGCGGCGGCTGGGCGGAGGTTCTCGCGGCAGCGCCGCCACATGGGCTACCCCGACCGCGTCCTGTCCTGCCCCCTCCGCCCCGTGGCGAGACAACCGGGAAGGGTTGCACGGAACCGGCGCCGGACGGCACACTTGTCCGTCCCCCTAACCGAGAGCCCCCATGCTGCCCCTGACCGGCCACCCCTTCCATCCCTCCATCCTGCGTGAATACGACGTGCGCGGCATCGTCGGTGAAACCCTATCGGCAGCCGACGCCTACGCCCTCGGCCGGGCGCTCGGGACCATCGCGGTGGAGGATGGCGGCCGCACCGCCTGCGTCGGCCGCGACGGCCGGCTGTCGAGCCCGGAGATGGAGGCGGCGCTGGTGCGCGGCCTCGCCGACTGCGGCCTCAGTGTCACCCGCGTCGGCTGTGGCCCGAGCCCCATGCTCTACTTCGCTGCCATCACCACCGCCGCCGATGTGGCGGTGGCGGTGACCGGGTCGCACAATCCGCCCGATCACAACGGTTTCAAGATGATGCGCCGGGGCAAGCCGTTCTTCGGTGGCGATATCCGCCGCCTGGGCGAGGTCGCCGCCGCCGGGGCCTTCGCCAGCGGCGCCGGCACGGTGAGCGACCGCCCGGCCCGTGTCGACTACGTTGCCCGCATCCTGGCCGACTGGGACGGCGACAACCAGCGGCCGCTGACGGTGGTGTGGGATGCCGGCAACGGCGCCGCCGGCGAGGTGATGGCCGATGTCGCCGCCGCCCTGCCCGGCCGCCATATCCTGCTGAACGCGGCCATCGACGGCACCTTTCCCGCCCACCACCCCGACCCCACCGAGCCCGAAACGCTGGACCAGCTCATCGCCACGGTGGCGGCGGAAGGGGCGGACATCGGCATCGCCTTCGACGGTGACGGCGACCGCATCGGCATCGTCGACGGTCGCGGCCGCATCTTGTGGGGGGATCAGATCCTGCAAATCCTCGCCGAGGATCTGCTCTCCCGCACCCCCGGCGCCACCATCATCGCCGACGTCAAGGCCAGCCGCGCCCTGTTCGACGAGGTGGCCCGCCTGGGCGGCCGGCCGCTGATGGGCCGCACCGGCCATTCGCTCATCAAGACCCTGATGGCCGACACCGGCGCCCCGCTGGCCGGCGAGATGAGCGGCCACATCTTCTTCGCCGACCGTTGGTACGGCTTCGACGACGCCCTCTATGCCGCCGTGCGCCTCCTGGGCGTATTGAGCCGCCTGGACGGCTCGCTGGCCGACCGCTTCGACCGCATGCCCCGCATGGTCAACACCCCGGAACTGCGCTTCCCCTGCCCCGATGAACACAAGTTCGTCGTCATCGACGCGGTGAAACGGCGGCTGACGGCGGAAGGGGCCGCCGTCAACGCCATCGACGGCGTGCGCGTCGATGCCCACGGCGGCTGGTGGCTGCTGCGGGCCTCCAACACCCAGGCGGTGCTGGTGGCGCGCGCCGAGGCGCCGGACCAGCCGACCCTCGACCGCCTGATGGACACCCTGCGCGACCACCTGACGGCGGCCGGCATCACCCCGCCGCCGTGACGCCGGTCAACGCCGGACCGCCGTCTGTAGCGCCTCCGGGGCCGTGGTGAGGATGGGGTTGCGCCACAGACCGGGGCGACCGTCCTCGCCGGGATGGAGCACGACCTCCAGCGGTCCGGTGCCGTCCGGCAACGGCAGGATCAGCGGTCCGGTGCCGGCGTCCAGCCAATGCTCGGCGGTGATGCCGTCACGGCTCAACGTCAGCCGCGCCGCCGCCGCGCCGGCCGCATCGGCCTCCAGCCCCAGCACCAAGGCCCGCTCCGGCCCCGGCTCGAAGGGAAAGCGGGCGGCGCGACGGACGTGCAGGACCGGCTCTTCCGGCCCATCGACGGCGGACGCGGCGAAGGCGAAACCGATCACCGGGTCACGCTCCGGATTGCCGAGATACAGGCGGTCGAACAGGCGGCGCTGGGCCACTGGCCGCGGCCGTGGCGTCAGAACCTCCAGTACCGACGCCCCCCGCACCGAAGCCGTCACGGCGTAGTGACTGCCGATGAAGTCGGCCAGGGGGTAGACGAAGGGCGACAGGGCCGCCGTCTGGACCAGATCCTGCACCGCCAGTGGCGGCGGAGCCGCCTGCAACTCGGCGACCACGGCGGCATATTCGGCCGCCGTGGTCTGCGGCTCGAAAAAGGTCAGCCGGGTCGGATGATGCGGCGCCAGGGCATGCAGGTCGGGCCGAATGGGGAAGCTGAACAGGCTGTCGGCATTCAGTCGCGCCACATGCCCGGCGATCCCCGCCAGTTCCGTCCGTACCAGCGGCTGTAGCTGCACGCCTTGCAGCGGATCGACCGGCGCCGTCCGCATCGCCGACACCCCGAAGCGAATCGTGCGCTCGGGGTAAGGATGAAATGCCACCAGAACCAGTATCAGACTCACCACTGCCGCGACGAAGGCGCCCATCGGACGCGGCGGCGTCACCGGAGTCGAGGCCGTCGCCGGCATCGCCCCGATCAGCCACGGGCCGAACCGCCCCAGCAATGCCAGCACCACCGGCGCCAGCAGCAGCGCTTTCGACGACATCAGCACGCCAACGGCGAATACCAACGCCAGCCCGCCACCAGCCGCCACGGCCAACCGCCAGCGGCCGGACAGGCGGACCTCGCGCAACACCAGCAGCATCAGGGGCAGCACCACCACCGCCTCGCTGACGGAAAACACCAGATGCAGGACATCGGACCGCCCGAGGGCCGAGATCATGCGGATGCTGGCGAAGGCCAGCAGCGCCACCACCACCGGCTGCCCAAGCCGCCCGGCCAGGGCGAAGATCGCCGCCGCCGCCGCCAGTTGCACAAAGACGACATAGAACACCAGCGTCTGCCAGGATAACGGCGGAAACGGCAGGTCCATGCCGGTCGGCTGGATGAAGAAGGCATAGATGAACGTGTAATAGAGGTAGTCGCCGACGTTCATGCCCGCCGCCGCCAGCAGCGCCAGCGGCACCAGGATGATCGCCAGTCCGCTGGCCGCCAGGATCAGCAGCCGGGTGACGATGGCGGCGGGACGGTCACGCCGTACTCCGACCTCGACGCAGAACAGGGTCCAGGACAGGAAGACGAACAGTTCCTGCCCGAACCAATAGCCAAGCCCGAGCAACGCCCCCACCGCCATCAGCCAACGGCGCTCAAGGACCGGTGTCGCCGCCGTCAGCGCCAGCAGATAGGCCGCCAGCGCCACCGCCGGCAGGGCCGTGCGAAGCTGGAAAATCGGCGGCAGCACCAGGAAGACGACACCACACACCGCCGCCACCGCCAGCAAGCCGCGCCCCCAGACCGCCCGGGTCGCCGCCCAGCCGAGCAGAAAACCAGCCGCCGTCTGCGCCACATGGGCTTCAAGCACCAGGGCGAAGGAGGTGGTGCGGAACTCCGACCCCAGCAGTCCTTGCAGGGCGGCATAGAAGTAGTACGGCCCCGGCGTGCGGAAGTGGATGAAATCGCGAATATAGACTTCGCCGTCCAGGATCCAGCGTCCGAAGGCGTGGAACAGCGCCTGATCGCCGAGACCGAAGGTGAAGGCCGACTTATGCCAGGCCAGCAGGCCCCCGAGGATCACCAGTGCCGCCAGGGTGGCGAGGACGGCGGCGGGCGGCGCCGCGCCCGGTCTAGGGCTGGTCATGGGACACCTCGTCCACCGCCGTCCGGGACGGCGTGTCATGGACCCGGCGAATGACATAGAGCGGGCGCTGCTTGCTCTCGATGAACACCCGCGCCACGTACTCGCCGACGATCCCCAGGCTCAGCATGTTCAGCCCGCTGAAGAACAGGATGAAGACGATGGTGGAGGCATAGCCGGGCACGTCGCTGCCGCCGACCAAGGTGTCCACCACCACCACCACGGCATAGCTGAGGGCGGCAATGGCGATGATCAGGCCGATGTAGCTCCAGATGCGCAGCGGCAGGGAGCTGAACGAGGTGATCCCATCCAGCGCGAAGTTCCACAGCCGCCAGAACGGAAACTTGCTCTGGCCCGACACCCGCTCCGGCCGGTGGTATTCGATCTCCGTCTGGCGGAAGCCGACCCAGGCGAACAGCCCCTTGTTGAAACGCGACCGTTCCGGCAACTGCTTCAGCGCGTCCACCACCGCCCGGTCGAGCAGGCGGAAGTCACCGACGTTCTCGGGGATGTCGATATCGCTCATGCGATTGATCACCCAATAAAACCATGCAGCGGTCAGCCGCTTGGCGGGAGACTCGGCGACCCGCCGGGCGCGGCGGGCATTGACCACCTCGTACCCCTCGCGCCACTTGGCCAGCATGTCGCCGATCAGTTCCGGCGGGTCCTGCAAGTCAGCATCCACCGGAATGACACAGCGGCCGACGGCGGCATGCAGGCCGGCGGTCAGCGCTGCCTCCTTGCCGAAGTTGCGCGACAGGTCGACAATCCGCAGGCGTGGCAGGATCCGCTGAAGCCGCAGCAGCTCGGCCAAGGTGTTGTCGGTGCTGCCATCGTTGACACAGATGATTTCGTAAGAACAGCCGAGATCATCCATGACCGCGCCAAGGCGATCGAACAGCGCCGACAGGCAATCCTGCTCATTCATCATTGGGATGACCAGACTGACGTCCACGACATCCCCAGGATGCGATTTCAACATTTCTGGCATGATTTGCCGGATCTTCCGCCTTCACTACTTGTCAAAAACTTGAAACCCCATGTCAACGCAGGACTCACGGCATGTTTTTATGCGCGTGACAGTAGTCTCAGCGACGCAAACTGTCCATGGGGTCAACCAGGGGTGGGGCCTCTCCCGCTCTCCGAAACCGCCCCCGCTTGACGCCGGTGCGCTTCCCCGGCCGGAGACGGACGCGAAGGCTTGCGGCGCCGGCACCGGAGTGCTTTTCTTGCGCGCCCGCACGTCCCGAGGAAAAGCCGCATGTCGACGCCTGCCGCCGCCACCACTATCCTGACCATCGCCTGCCCGGACGCCACCGGCATCGTCGCCGCCGTCACCGGTTTCCTGGCGCAGCAGGACTGCTTCATCATCGAGTGCGCCCAGTACGGCGACCTGGCGGCCGACCGCTTCTTCATGCGGGCGGTGTTCCGCCACGGCGACGGCGCGCCGGCCCGCGACGTGCTCGGCAGCCGCTTCGCCGAGCGGGTGGCGCAGCGCTTCA
>JAEWWF010000025.1 GCA_023396465.1 Pseudomonadota bacterium | reverse complement strand
GGCACCGGCGGCGGCCAGGGCGAGGGCGGCAACGCCGGCGGCGGCGAGCGTCTTGCGCAACAGCATGAAGGTCATGACGGGGGATCTCCCAGAAGGCGAAGCGGCGGCGCGTGCGTTGGCGCCCGGGTGGGCACGCCCGGCCTCCCACCGGGTCATGCTCATCTCTTGCTCATTTGCGAGCCATGCACGATTTTTAACCATCAGGATAAAAATTGTCGACGATTTTTCCGTCCAATGTCTGCAATAATGGCGACCACGGCCCGCAGAGGCCGACCACCGCCGCGGAAGGCCGGATGAGAGACACCCTGCGCTTCGCCCTCAACGGCCGCCCGCTGGCCGTGACCGACGTGCCGCCGCACCACACCCTGTTGCAGTGGCTGCGGGCGCAAGGGCTCACCGCCACCAAGGAAGGCTGCGCCGAGGGCGATTGCGGCGCCTGCACCGTCCTCCTCGGCACCCCGCGCGACGGGCGGCTCGACTGGCGGGCGGTCAATGCCTGCCTGGTGCTGCTGCCGCAGGTGGACGGCCGCGCCGTCGTCACCGCCGAGGGACTGGCCGCCGCCGACGGCACCCCGCACCCGGCGCAGACCGCCCTGGCGGACGCGCATGCCACCCAATGCGGCTACTGTTCCCCCGGTTTCGCCATGGCGCTGGCGGCGCTGGCGCAGCGGCCGGAGCGCGACGACACCGCCATCCTGGACGCCATCGCCGGCAACCTGTGCCGCTGCACCGGCTATCGACCCATCGTCGAGGCGGCGCGCAGCCTGCCCCAGGTAGAGGTGGCTGCCGCAGCCCAGGACGCAAGCCTTGCCGCCCGGCTGACCGCCGACAGCGCCGACCCGCTCGCCTACCGCGCCGGCCAGGGCCGCTTCCTGGCGCCGCACACGCTGGACGAGGCGCTCGCCCTGCGGGCGGAGCATCCCGACGCCTGGGTGTGGGCCGGCGGCACCGACCAGGGCCTGCGCATCACCAAGCGGCTGGAGGTACCGGGCGACATCCTGTTCCTCGGCCGGGTGGCGGAGTTGCGGCGGCTGGAGCGGCAGGCCGATGCCGTGGTGCTCGGCGCCGGGCTGACCTATGCCGAGGCGCTGCCGGCCGTGGCGGAGGTGGCGCCCGCCTTCGCCGACCTCATCCGCCGCATCGGCGCCGCCCAGGTGCGCAACATGGGCACGCTCGGCGGCAACCTCGGCACCGCCTCCCCCATCGGCGACACCCTGCCGCCGCTGCTGGCGCTGGGGGCGGAGATCGAGCTGACCAGCCGGCGCGGCCGCCGCAGCGTGGCGGCGGAGGATTTCGTCACCGGCTACCGCGCCACCGTGCTGGCCGCCGACGAACTCATCACCGCCGTCCGCATCCCGCGCCCGGCCGCCGGCACCCGCCTCGCCTGCTACAAGATCGCCAAGCGGGTGGACCAGGATATTTCCACCCTGTCGGCCGCCTTCGCGGTGCGGGTGGAGCACGGGCGCGTCGCCGCCGCCCGCCTCGCCTACGGCGGCGTTGCGGCGCGGCCGCTGCGGGCACGGGGGGCGGAGGATGCTCTCACCGGCGCCCCCTGGGGGCCGGAAGCCATCGCCACCGCTCGCCGGGCGCTGGCCGACGACATCAGCCCGCAGAGCGACTTCCGAGGCAGCGCCGACTACCGCCGGCGGGTCGCCGCCAACCTGCTCGACCGCTTCCTGCTGGAGGCGCCATGACCGTCGACACCTCCCTGCCCGCCGCCCGGCGCGGCGGCGTCCATGCCCCGGTCGCCCACGACAGCGCCCTCAAGCACACCACCGGCGAGGCGCGCTATATCGACGACATGCCGGAGCCGCGCGGCTGCCTGCATCTCGCCTTGGTCACCAGCCGCTGGCCGCATGCCCGCCTGACCGGCGTGGATGCCGCCGCCGCCCTGGCGCTGCCGGGGGTGGAGGCGGTGATCACCGCCGCCGACATTCCGGGCCTCAACGACATCGGCGCCATCATCCCCGGCGAGCCGCTGCTGGCCGACGGCGTGGTGGAGTACGTCGGCCACCCGGTCGCCGCCGTCGCCGCCCGCGACCTGGAAACCGCCCGCCGCACCGCCGCCCTGGTGACGCTGGCGGCGGAACCGCTGCCGGCGGTGCTTGATGTGCGCGCGGCGGCGGCGCGCGACCATGTGCTGCTGCCGGCCACCGTGTTCCAGCGCGGCGACCCCGCCCCGCACCTGGACGCCGCCCCCCACCGCCTGCGCGGCGAGGTGATGGTCGGCGGCCAGGATCATTTCTATCTGGAGACCCAGGCGGCACTGGCCATCCCGCAGGAGGACCGCGACATGCTGGTCCACTCCGGCACCCAGCACCCGACCGAGGTGCAGCACATGGTCGCCCGCCTGCTGGCCGTCGACATGAACGCGGTGACGGTGGAGGTGCGCCGCATGGGCGGCGGCTTCGGCGGCAAGGAGAGCCAGGCCACCATCGTCGCCGGCATCGCCGCCGTCGCCGCCCGCCTCACCGGCCGGCCGTGCAAGCTGCGCCTCGACCGCGACACCGACATGGAAGTGACCGGCAAGCGCCACCCCTTCCTGCTGCAATGGGATGTCGGCGTCGATGCCGACGGCCGGGTGCTGGCGGTGGACATGCGGCTGGCGGCGGACTGCGGCTGGTCCGTCGACCTGTCGCCGGGGGTGGTGAGCCGGGCGCTCAGCCATGCCGACAACGCCTATTTCTATCCCCACGTCCGCCTCACCGGCCTCTACTGCAAGACCAACACCCAGTCCAACACCGCCTTCCGCGGGTTCGGCGGGCCGCAGGGGATGATGGCGGCGGAAGCGATGATGGACCACATCGCCCGCGCCCTGGCGCTCGATCCGCTGGAGGTGCGGCGGCGCAACTTCTACGGCCCCGGCGGCCGCGACCTCACCCCCTACCACCAGACCGTCGCGCATTTCCGCCTGCCGGCCATGGTGGAGGCGGTGCTGGCCTCCAGCGACTACGCCCGCCGCCGAGCGGAGATCGACGCCGCCAACGCCGCCAACCCGGTGGTGCGGCGCGGCCTTGCCCTGTCGCCGGTGAAATTCGGGGTGTCGTTCAACAAGCCGGAGATGAACCAGGCCGGCGCCCTCGTCCATGTGTATACGGACGGCTCCATCAGCCTGAACCACGGTGGCACGGAGATGGGCCAGGGCCTGTTCGTGAAGGTGGCGCAGGTGGTGGCGGAGGTGTTCGGCGTCGACCTCGCCCGCATCAAGCCGACCGCCACCACCACCGGCAAGGTGCCCAACACCTCCCCCACCGCCGCCTCGTCGGGCACCGACCTCAACGGCATGGCGGCCAAGGCGGCGGCGGAGACCATTCGCGCCCGCATGGCCGAGCATGCCGCCACCCTGTTCGGCACCACGGCGGACGAGGTGATCTTCGCCGACGGCCGGGTGCGGGCCGGCAACCGGGTGCTCAGCTTCGGCGAACTGGCGGAGGCCTGCCATGTCGGGCGGGTGTCGCTGTCGTCGACCGGCTTTTACCGCACGCCCAAGATCCACTTCGACCGCACCACCAACACCGGCCGCCCGTTCTTCTACTTCGCCCACGGCGTGGCGGTGAGCGAGGTGGCCGTCGACACCCTGACCGGCGAGTGGCAGCCGCTGCGCACCGACATCCTGCACGACGTCGGCGCCTCGCTGAACCCGGCCATCGACAAGGGGCAGATCGAGGGTGGCTTCGTCCAGGGCCTCGGCTGGCTGACCATGGAAGACCTGGTGTGGGACGGCGACGGCCGCCTGCGCACCCACGCCCCCAGCACCTACAAGATCCCCACCGCCCGCGACGTGCCGCCCGACTTCCGGGTGGACCTGCTGGCCGACGCGCCCAACGAGGAAGCCAGCATCTTCCGCTCCAAGGCGGTGGGCGAGCCGCCCTTCATGCTGGCGATCAGCGTCTGGCTGGCCCTGCGCGATGCGGTGGCGAGCCTCGCCCCGCCCGGCCGGGCGCCCGACCTGCCCGCCCCGGCGACGCCGGAACGCATCCTGATGGCGGTGGAGGCGGCAAGGCAGCCATGACCACCCCGCCCCTCCCCCATGACTGGCGCCTCGCGCTCACCGACCTGGACGGCCGGGCGGAGCCGCACGTGCTGGTGACGGTGATCGAAACCGTCGGCTCCACCCCGCGCGAGGCGGGCGCCAAGATGGTGGTGACGGCCGATGCCTTCTGCGGCTCCATCGGCGGCGGCGAGCTGGAATGCGAGGCCCAGGCCACCGCCCGCCGTCTCCTGGCCGAGGGCGCCACGGCGCCAGTGGTGGAAAAGGTGCTGCTCGGCGCCGACCGCAACCAGTGCTGCGGCGGCGGCGCCACCCTGCTGTTCGAGCCCTTCGCCGCCCCCGCCGTCACCGTCGCCCTGTTCGGCGCCGGCCATGTGGCGGCGGCGCTGGTGCGGGTGCTGGAAGGAACCGCCGTGCGGGTGATCTGGGTGGACGAGCGCCCCGACGTCTTCCCGCCCGCCGCCCGCGCCGTCATCCGCCGCACCGACGATCCGGCGGCGGAGGCGGCGACCCTGCCGGCCGGCGCCCGCGCCCTGGTCATGACCCACAGCCACGACCGCGATTTCGAGATCCTGGCCGCCCTGCTGCGGCGCGACGACTTGGGGCGGCTCGGCCTCATCGGCTCGGCCACCAAATGGGCCCGCTTCCGCAAGCGCCTGCTGGCGGCCGGGCTGCCGCCAGACCGGGTGGCGGCGGTGGCCTGCCCGGTCGGCCTGCCCGGCATCGGCGGCAAGCGTCCGGCGGAGATCGCCATTGCGGTGGCGGCCGACCTTCTGAAAACGGGAGAGACGTCCTGATGGAGAAACTGACCCTCGACGCCGTGGCGGCGCAGGACGAAGCCACCTTCGTCGCCACCTTCGGCGGTGTGTTCGAGCATTCGCCGTGGGTGGCGGAACGGGTCGCCCGCGCCCGCCCCTTCGCCAGCGTCGGCGAGATGCACGAGATGATGATGGGCGCGGTGGAAGCGGCCGGCGAGGACGAGCAGCTGGCCCTGCTGCGCGCCCACCCCGACCTGGCCGGCCGCGCCGCCCTGGCCGGCGAGCTGACCGCCGCCTCCACCTCCGAACAGGCCTCGGCCGGGCTCGACAGCCTGACGGCGGAGGAGATGGACCGCTTCACCGACCTCAACACCGCCTATGGCATGCGCTTCGGCTTCCCCTTCATCATGGCCGTGCGCGGCGCCGACAAGGCCCGCATCCTGGCCGGCTTCGAAAGCCGCATCGGCAACTCCCGCCAGGATGAACTGGCGCGGGCGCTGGCGGAGGTGGGGAAGATCGCCTGGCTGCGGCTACTCGGGCTGGTGCGGCACGCGCCCACCGGCCGCCTGACCACCCATGTGCTCGACACCGCCGCCGGCTGCCCCGCCGCCGGCCTGCCGCTGGCGCTCCACCGGCTGGAGGGGGAGGACCGCACCCTGCTCGGCCGCTTCGTCACCAACGACGACGGCCGGCTCGACGCCCCTGCCCTGGCCGGGCCCGACCTGCTGGCCGGCACCTATGAATGGGTGTTCGAGTGCGGCGTCTACTTCGCCCGCAGCGGCCATGCCACCACGGCACCGCCCTTCCTCGACCGCGTGCCGCTGCGCTTCGGCATCGCCAATCCGGAAGCCCACTACCACGTCCCGCTGCTGCTGTCGCCGTGGTCGCTCTCCACCTATCGCGGAAGCTGACGCCCCACCATGGACCTCGCCCTGCTCGACTGGCTGAACCTGATCGGCCGCTGGATACACCTGATCGTCGGCATCGCCTGGATCGGATCGTCGTTCTATTTCGTCTGGCAGGACAACAGCCTGGAGCCGACCGCCGACGACCCCGACCGCAAGCGGCTGCACGGCGAGATCTGGATGGTCCACGGCGGTGGCTTCTACCACGCGAAGAAGTACAAGGTGGCACCGCCCGACCTGCCGGCGCACCTGCACTGGTTCAAGTGGGAAGCCTATTCCACCTGGATGTCGGGCATGGCGCTGCTGGCCATCGTCTATTACCTGTCCGGCCCGGCGATCATGCTGCCGCCGGGCAGCGGCCTCGGCCACCTGGGGGCGGTGGCGGTGGGGCTCGGCGCCCTGGCCGGCGGCTGGATCGTCTATGACCTGATGTGCCGCGGCCCGCTCGGCCGCGACGACCGCTGGCTGGCGGTGGGGGTGGTGGTGTTCGTCACCCTGCTGACCTGGGGCCTGACGCAGGTGCTGGCCGGCCGCGCCGCCTTTCTGCACGTCGGCGCCACCCTCGGCACCATCATGGTCGGCAACGTCTTTTTCGTCATCATCCCCAACCAGCGCCGCATGGTGGACGCCATGCGCCGGGGCGAGACGCCCGCCCCGGTGCTCGGCCTCAAGGGCAAGCAGCGCAGCGTCCACAACACCTATTTCACGCTGCCGGTGTTGTTCCTGATGATCTCCAACCACTATCCGGCGCTCTACGGCCACCCCTATTCCTGGGCGGTGCTGCTG
>JAEWWF010000020.1 GCA_023396465.1 Pseudomonadota bacterium | reverse complement strand
CAACGCCACCGCCAGATCGCGGCGGCTGCGGGCAGCGGTGAGGGAGACCCGCACCGCCGCCGGCCGCTCCCGCCCGGTGGCGAACAGGGCGGACGGCACCACCTCCACCCCGGCGGCGCGGGCGGCGCGGGCGGTAGCCTCGGCATCGCCGGGTGTTGGTAACCACTGGTGTGGCGACGGCGGCAGGGCGCGGCCGAGCAGGCGCTCGGCCAGGCGGCGGCGCTCGGCGATCTCGGCCCGCTGGGCATCGCGGCGGCGGTGGATGGTGCCGTCGTCAAGCCAGCGGCAGGCCACTTCCAGCATCAGCGGGCTCATGGGCCAGCTGGTGGTGTGGGCCTCGGCGGCGATGGGGGCGAGCAGGCGCGGCGGCCCGGCGATGAGACCGAAGCGCAGACCCGGCGCGCCGATCTTGGCAAGGCCGGTCACCACCACGCCGTGATCGGGCAGCAGCGCCGCCAGCGGCGGGGTGTCGGTGAGGCCGCCGTAGACGTCATCCTCCACCACCGTCAGGGCGTGGCGGCGCACCACCTCGGCGATGGCGTGGCGGCGGGCGTCGTCCATGGTCGTGGCGGTGGGGTTCTGGAGGATCGGCACCAACACGGCGACGCGGGCGCTGGTGTGGCGGCAGGCGGCGTCCAGCCCCTCCGGCGTGATGCCGTGGCGGTCGAGCGGCAGCGGGTGCAGCTTCAGCCGCAACTGGCGGGCCAGCGCCTTCATGCCGGGAAAGGTGACCTCTTCCACCAGCACCGTCTCCCCCGGTCCGGCCAGGGCGAGCAGCGCCGCCAGCAGCCCCTGCTGGGCGCCGGCGCAGGGCAGCACGTCGGCGGGCCGCAGGGTGAGGCCGCGCTCCGCCAGCCACCGCGCCCCCGCCACCGCCGCCCGCCGCAGCAGCACCGGCGGGTGATAGGCCGTGAGGCCGCCGGCGGCATCCTCGGCCACCAGGGCGGCAAGGGTGGCGGCAAGGTCGGTGTCGGCGCCGGTGGCGGCAGGGATGTTGGTGGACAGATCGATGACGGCCGCCGCCGCCGGGCCGCCGCTCTCGCCGGCCGGCTCCTTCAGCGCGAACAGCGCCGCCTCGGCACTATCGGCCAGCACATAGGTGCCGCGCCCGACCTCGCCGGAAACCAGATGCCGCCGCGCCGCCTCGCGGTAGGCCTGGGTGATGGTGGAGGTGTTGACCTTCAGACGCCACGCCAGGTCGCGGTGGGTGGGCAGGCGGTCGCCAGGCTTCAGGGTGCCGTCGGCAACGGCGGCGGCGATGGCTTCCACCACCGCCAGATACTTCACCCGGTTGCGGCCGGTCAGGTCGGGCACCCAGGCGGTGGCGGCGGCATCGCTGGTCATGGAATCTTGTGACCCGGACAATGTATGTATTGAGCCGGACAATGCCCGGCGGCAGGCTCTGCGTCAACGCCCCCTTGAAGGAGTCTGCCATGTCCCCCTTGTTCAGCCTGGATGATCTGCATGCCGCCGCCGCGCTGATCCGCCCCAGCGTGCCGCCGACGCCGCAAATTGTGTGGCCGCTGCTGACGCAGCGTGTGGGGACGGAGGTGTGGGTGAAGCACGAGAACCACACCCCCACCGGCGCCTTCAAGGTGCGCGGCGGTCTGGTGCTGCTCGACCGCCTGCTGGCGGCGGAGCCGGAGTGCCCGGGCATCGTCTCCGCCACCCGTGGCAACCACGGTCAGAGCCTCGCCTTCGCCGGCCGCAAGGCGGGCCTGCCGGTGACCATCGTGGTGCCGCACGGCAACAGCCGGGAGAAGAACGCCGCCATGCGGGCGCTCGGGGCGGAGGTGGTGGAAGCGGGCGCCGACTTCGATGCCGCCCGCGCCGCCGCCGCCGATCTGGCGGCCGACCGTGGCCTGCGGCTGGTGCCGGCGTTCGGGCCGGAGCTGGTGCTGGGGGTGGCGACCTATGGGCTGGAGCTGATGACGGCGGTGCCGGACCTGGAGGCGATCTATGTGCCGGTCGGCTCCGGCTCCGGCATCTGCGGGCTGATCCAGGCTCGCGACCTGCTCGGCCGCCGCACCCGCATCATCGGCGTCACCGCCGCCGGTGCCCCGGCCTTCGCCCGCTCGCTGGCGGCGGGGCGGCTGGTGCCCGGCTGCCCGGCGGACACCTTCGCCGATGGGGTGGCGGTGCGCGAGCCGCCGCAGGTGGCGCTCGATATGGTGCGGGCCGGGGCGGAGCGGATCGTCGAGGTGACCGATGACGAAATCGCTGCCGCCATGCGGGCCTATTGCTCCGACACCCACAATATCGCCGAAGGGGCGGGCGCCGCGCCGCTGGCGGGGTTGATGCAGGAACGGGCGGCCATGCGGGGGCGCAAGGTGGCGGTGGTGCTGTCGGGCGGCAATGTCGACCGCGACGTCTACGCCCGCATCCTGGCCGCCGACCTGGCGGCAGCCTGAGGGGCGGGGCGGGCCGCTATTCCGCCGCCTGCGCCAGCGGCGGCGGATCGGCCGGCGGCGAGGCGCCGAAGTCGAAGCTCAGTTGCGGGTCGTCCTCGCCACGCGGGTCGAGCACGGCCGCCACCGGCGAGGTGCGCGGCACCACCTGGAACGGCGCCTGTTCCTCCATCGGTACCGGCGGGCGGACGCGCAGGCGCCAGGTGGCGAAAGCGGAGGC
>JAEWWF010000014.1 GCA_023396465.1 Pseudomonadota bacterium | reverse complement strand
TTCAATGGCCGCCATGCGGCTGCGCGTCGATGTGTTCCACATCGACAGCTTGAATCATCCCCGCCTCAGGCGCTCAAGCCTTTTTCAAACAGCCTCTAAGACCGCCCCGCGCCTACCACTCCGCCAGCACGTCCTCCGGCGCCGGCCGGTCGCGCGGGCCGGGCGGGTTGGCGACGGTGCCGAGGCCGATGAAGCCCACCAGCTCTTCCCCCTCGGCCAGACCGAAGGCCTCGCGCAAGGCGGCCGTCGTCACCTCGCCGCCGCTGACGAGCATGCCGCCGTAGCCCATGGCCTCGGCGGCGAGCAGGATGTTCTCGCAGGCGGCGCCGACGCTCATGGCCTGTTCCTGCACCGGGATGCTGGCGGCACGGTCGGGGCGGAAGATCACCACCAGGGTTTCCGGCTCCTTGTGCGCCTTGGCGCGGGCGCGGTCGAGCGCCACCTCGGTCGGCTCCGCCTCCTGCTCGCGCTTGGCGGCGACGAAAGCCTCGGCCAGCCGCGCCCGCGACTCCGGCGCCACCCGCAGGAACCGCCACGGCCGCAGGTCGCCATGATCAGGCGCGGTGACGGCGCAGGCGATGAGGGTGTGGAGTTCCTCCGCCGATGGCCCCGGCACGGCCAAGCGGCGCGGCGCCACGCTGCGGCGGCTGAGGATCAGGTCGATGGCCGGATGGCGGCTGGTCATGGCGCGTCTCCTTGTCCTTGAGGGTCAGAAGCTCGGCGGGGTGCAGGCGGAAATCACCGTGCAGGGCTCGTCACCGATGTTGCGGAAGCGGTGCGGCAGGCGGCTGTCGAACAGATAGGCGTCGCCGGGGCCGAGCACCCGCTTCTGCTCCGCCACCGTCACCTCCAGCCGACCGGAGATGATGACGCCGCCTTCCTCGCCCTCGTGCCGCAGCAGGATCTTGCCGGTGTCGGCGCCGGGGGCATACCGCTCGTCGATCAGTTGCAGGGCGCGGCCGGTGAGGTCGGTGCCCACCTGCCGGTAGCTGATGCCGCCGCGCCCGATCTCCACCAGTTCGTTGGCGGGAAAGAACACCTTGCGCTCGGCTTCTTCTGGCAACTCGAAGGCGAAGAACTCCGACAGCCCCATGGGGATGCCGTCGAGCACCCGCTTCAGGCTGCCGACCGAGGGGTTGATGCCGTTGCTTTCGATCAGCGAGACGGTGGCGTTGGTCACGCCCGCCCGCCGCGCCAGCTCCCGCTGCGACAGGCCGTGCTGCTGGCGCACGGCGCGCAATCTCGCACCGATGTTCAGGGTCATGCCCGGGCACCCCGTTAAGCGTGTTCACGATCCTGAACACGGTGCACCGCCGCATCTGTCTTTTCAAGCACTTAAGCCAGCGCAAGAAAACGGCTTGTTAAGCGCCCGGCGCAGTGGGAGCCTGGCAGAAAGCCGGCCCAACCGGCCACAAACCCAGCCCCCACGGAGGTCTTCATGCTGGACGCGCCCAACGTCAACGATCTTGGCCCGTTCTGGATGCCGTTCACGGCCAACCGGCAGTTCAAGTCGGCGCCGCGCATGTTCGTCGCTGCCGAGGGCATGCACTACACCACGTCCGAGGGGCGCAAGGTGGTGGACGGCACCGCCGGCCTGTGGTGCGTCAACGCCGGCCACGGCAACCCGAAGATCACCCAGGCGATCCAGAAGCAGGCGGCGGAGATGGATTACGCCCCCGCCTTCCAGATGGGCCACCCGAAGGCGTTCGAGCTGGCGAGCCGTCTGGTGTCCATGATGCCGGGCGACCTTGACCATGTGTTCTACACCAACTCGGGGTCGGAGAGCGTCGATACGGCGCTGAAGATCGCGCTCGCCTACCACCGTGCCCGTGGCGACGCCTCCCGCACCCGCCTGATCGGGCGCGAGCGCGGCTATCACGGCGTCGGCTTCGGCGGCATTTCAGTCGGCGGCATCGTCAACAACCGCCGCTTCTTCGGCTCGCTGCTGGCCGGCGTCGACCACATGCGCCACACCCACCTGCCGGAGAAGAACGCCTTCTCGCGCGGGCAGCCGGAGCATGGCGCCGAACTGGCCGACGATCTGGAGCGCATCGTCGCCCTGCATGGGGCGGAAACCATCGCCGCCGTCATCGTCGAGCCCATGGCCGGCTCCACCGGCGTGCTGATGCCGCCCAAGGGCTACCTGGAGCGCCTGCGCGCCATCTGCGACAAGCACGGCATCCTGCTGATCTTCGACGAGGTCATCACCGGCTTCGGCCGCCTCGGCAGCGCCTTCGCGGTGGACCACTTCGGCGTCATGCCCGACCTGGTGACCGCCGCCAAGGGCCTGACCAACGGCGCCGTGCCCATGGGTTGCGTGTTCGCCCGCAAGCACATCTACGATGCCTTCATGACCGGCCCCGAAGGCGCCATCGAGCTGTTCCATGGCTACACCTACTCCGGCCACCCGCTCGCCTGCGCCGCCGGCCTCGCCACCATGGACGTCTACCGCGACGAGGGCCTGTTCGAGCGTTGCGCCGAGATGGCGCCGTATTGGGAAGAGGCGGTGCACAGCCTGAAGGGCGCCCGCCACGTCATCGACCTGCGCAACATGGGCCTGATCGCCGGCATCGAGCTGGAGCCGCGCGAGGGCAAGCCGACGGCGCGCGCCTTCGAGGCCTTCCTGAAGTGCTATGATCGCGGCGTGCTGATCCGCACCACTGGCGACATCATCGCCCTGTCGCCGCCGCTGATCATCGAAAAGGAACACATCGACATTATCTTCTCCACCATCCGCGATGTGCTGAACGAACTGGACTGAGTAAACGGCTCAGCCACCAAGGCACCAAGAACACCAAGAGGTCGTGCAGGCCGCACTGTCATCATCTGGTCCCGCCGTCTTGGTGTACTTGGTGTCTTGGTGGCTCCCAAAACCGGCAGGGAGTTGACTCATGCTCATTGGCGTTCCGAAGGAAATCAAGAACCACGAGTATCGGGTGGGCCTCACCCCGGCCAGCGTGCGTGAACTGGTTCACCACGGGCACGAGGTGATGGTCCAGGCCAATGCCGGCGGGGCCATCGCGCTCACCGACGCGGCCTACGAAGCGGCCGGCGCCCGCATCGTCGACACGCCGGAGGAGATTTTCGCCAAGGCCGAGATTGTGGTGAAGGTCAAGGAACCGCAGCCGCACGAGTGCCACATGCTGCGGCCGGGGCAACTGCTGTTCACCTATCTGCATCTCGCCCCGGACCCGGAGCAGGCGCGGCTGCTGAAGGAGTCGGGCTGCGTCGCCGTCGCCTATGAAACCGTCACCGACGCCCGCGGCGGCCTGCCGCTGCTGGCGCCCATGTCGGAAGTGGCGGGCCGTATGTCCATCCAGGCCGGCGCCCGCGCCCTGGAGAAATCGGCCGGTGGCCGCGGCGTGCTGCTGGGCGGCGTGCCGGGCGTGCCGTCGGGCTCCGTGGTGATCCTCGGCGGCGGCGTGGTCGGCACCCATGCCGCCAAGATGGCCATGGGCGTGGAGGCCGAGGTGATCGTCCTCGACAAGTCGGTCAATCGCCTGAAAGAGCTGGATTTGATGTTCGGCGGTCGCATGCAGACCATATACGCCACCCGCGACGCGGTGGAGGAGTATGTCTGTCGGGCCGATCTGGTGATCGGCGCCGTGCTGGTGCCGGGCGCCTCCGCCCCCAAACTGGTGGACCGCGCCATGCTGTCGAAGATGCGCAAGGGCGCGGTGGTGGTCGACGTCGCCATCGACCAGGGCGGGTGCTTCGAGACCTCCAGGCCCACCACCCATGCCGACCCGACCTACATCGTCGACGACATCGTGCATTACTGCGTCGCCAACATGCCGGGCGGTGTGGCCCGCACGTCCACCTTGGCGCTGAACAACGCCACCCTGCCCTTCGCCCTGGCGCTGGCGGACAAGGGCTGGCGGCAGGCGCTGGCCGACGACCCGCACCTGATGAACGGCCTCAACGTCTGCCATGGCGAGATCACCCACCCCGCCGTCGCCGAGGCGCTGGGCTACGACCTGACCGCGGCCGAAAAAGCCATCGCGGCCTGACGCAAGAAAACCCCCAGGGAGGACCCACATGGGTTTCATCACACACAAGATCCCCGGCCTCGCCGCCACCAGCGAGACGACGGGGACGCCGGTGTTCAACCCGGCCACCGGCGAGCAGACCGGATCGGTCGCCAGCGCCGGCGCGGCCGAGGTCAATGCCGCCGTCGCCGCCGCCAAGGCCGCCTTCCCCGAATGGTCCGGCCTGACGCCCATGCGCCGCGCCCGCGTCATGTTCAAGTACAAGCAGCTGCTGGAGGACAACGCCGACCGCATCGCCGCCGCCATCTCGGCCGAGCACGGCAAGACCCACCCAGACGCCCTGGGGGAAGTGCAGCGCGGACTGGAGGTGGTGGAATTCGCCTGCGGCATCCCGCAGATGCTGAAGGGTGAGTTCTCCCGTGATGTCGGCCCGGCCATCGACAGCTTCGCCATGCGCGAGCCGCTGGGTGTCTGCGCCGGCATCACGCCGTTCAACTTCCCGGCCATGGTGCCGCTGTGGATGTTCCCGGTGGCGCTGGCCTGCGGCAATACCTTCATCCTCAAGCCGTCGGAACGCGACCCCTCCGCCGCTAATCTGGTGGTGGAACTGGCGCACGAGGCAGGCGTGCCGGAAGGGGCGCTGGTGGTGCTGCACGGCGGCAAGGCGGCGGTCGACGGGCTGCTGACCCATCCGGACGTGGCGGCGGTGTCCTTCGTCGGCTCCACCCCCATCGCCGAATACGTCTATGCCACCGGCACCGCCCACGGCAAGCGGGTGCAGGCGCTCGGCGGCGCCAAGAACCACATGGTCATCCTGCCCGACGCCGACCTGGAGCAGGCGGCCGATGCCCTCATGGGTGCCGGCTACGGCTCCGCCGGCGAGCGCTGCATGGCCGTCTCGGTCGCCGTGCCGGTGGGCGAGGACACCGCCGACCGGCTGGTGGAGAAACTGGCCCCGCGGGTGCGGGCGCTGAAGATCGGCCCCTCCACCGACAGCGATGCCGAGATGGGGCCGCTGGTGACCAGGCAGCACCTGGACAAGGTGTCGGGCTACATCGACGCCGGCGTGAAGGAAGGCGCCGATCTGGTGGTGGACGGCCGCGGCTTCCGCCTGCAGGGCTACGAGAACGGCTATTTCCTCGGCGGCACCCTGTTCGACCGGGTGACGCCCGACATGAGCATCTACAAGGAGGAAATCTTCGGCCCGGTGCTGAGCGTGCTGCGCGCCGGATCGTATGAAGAGGCGGTGACCCTCATCAACAAGCACGAGTACGGCAACGGCACCGCCATCTTCACCCGCGACGGCGACGCCGCCCGCGACTTCGTGGCGCGCATCCAGGTGGGCATGGTGGGCGTCAACGTGCCGATCCCGGTGCCGGTGGCCTACCACAGCTTCGGCGGCTGGAAGCGGTCGATCTTCGGCAGCCACGGCATCTATGGGCCGGAGGGCGTGCATTTCTACACCAAGCTGAAGACGGTGACCTCGCGCTGGCCGACCGGCATCCGCGCCGGTGCGGCGTTCAACTTCCCGACCATGTGACGCCTGCGGCGCCGACCATAAAACAGGTGACGCCTGCGGCGTCCGGCAACCGGCACGGGGTCCGGCATCACCCCGCGCCCAACCTCACGGCCCGCGCCCTGCCCCGGCGCGGGCCGCTTTGTGCTCATCGGTCAATGCCTGTCAGCACGGCCCGGTGCAGGCAAGCCACGTCGAGATGTCGAGGTTCGATAGCGAGGCGAAAAGAGCCATGTCGTCGCGCAGACGCTCGCTCAGGAAAGCGATGTCGTCGTCCTCAAGCCGCGACGGCACGTCGATATTCAGCCGCGCATTGAGATGAAGGTCGAGTTGCGGTTGCTCGGGAAGGCGAGTACCCGTGAAGGCGGCGATCCGTCGCAAGACACTGGCGGAATCCGACATCAGCTCATCCAGGGTCAAAAGCAGCATCTGGTCGCGATCAAATATCTTCAGGGCACGCTCAAGCTGCTCCCCGTAGCGCCCCCGCCTCCGATAGCTTTTACGCCGCCAGTTCGGATGCCCCGGCCCCAAGTTCAGACGCTCGTCCTCCGCCAGGATTGCTTGTTTGAAGGTATGGTCTTCCCTCCCCTGCGCCCACTGCCGGGCCCAATGGGAAAATGCCCGCCGCACGGGATCGCGGAAGATGAAGATGAGCTTCATGTCCGGGTTGTAGGCACGCACCCGCTCCAAGGCTCCAGGCCAATAGATCGTGATGGGCGTGCTCTCATACCACAGCCAGTCCGGGTCAAGGCTGGCGAAGGGTGCATGAAGGCGCCCATAATCAGGGGCAGACCAGTCGAGAGACTCGTTGTCGAAGAAGTGCAGTTCCTTCTTCGTCGTCGGTGGAGCCACACCTTGAAGCTGACTGACAAAATAATGCAGGGTGGTGGTCCCAGACTTCTGCACTCCCCCGATCAACAACCCGACGTGACTCAAGATTTATCTCTCCCCTTGTCCCTTGGGGAGACCCTATCGACGCCAGGTGTTGATTTCAAGCGCCCCGGTCCACCTTCAACCGGCCAGCAGGCCGCGCAGGATGACCGTCGTCAGCGTTTCCGCCGCCCGTTCGTAGTCGGCGTCGGTCAGTTCCTCCACGCCCAGCACCGCCGTCACCTGGACGCCGAAATCGGCGTAGGTCTGCGTCGTTGCCCAGATCATGAACAGCAGGTGGCGCGGGTCCACCGGGCGGATCTTGCCCTGCTCCGCCCAGCGTTCGATCACCGCCGCCTTGGCGTCGGCCCATTGCCGCAGGGTGGTCTGAAGGTAGCCGATGAGGTGCGGGGCGCCGTGGATGATCTCGTTGGCGAAGACCTTCGATCCCATCGGCCGTTCCTTCGACAGCCGCAGCTTCAGCCGCACGTAGTGGCTGATGGCCGCCTCCGGATCATCAAGCGAATCGAACTCCGCCGCCGCCGCGAACCAGGTGGCGACGATGTCTTCCAGCACATGGCGGTACAAGTTTTCCTTGGTGCCGAAATAATAGTGCACGTTGGCCTTCGGCACACCCGCCACTTCGGCAATCAGGCCGGTCGTCGCCCCCTTATAGCCGTATTCGGCAAACACCTTTTCGGCCGCCAGCAGGATATGCGCCTGGTTCTCCTGCCGGATGGCCGATTTTCTTGTTCCCGGCAGGGTTTTCACCGGCGCGGACATGGCGTTTTTTCCCACCAAATTGCTCACTTCCTATCTTGACCGATCGGTCAGGAGATGACTAGCATTGAACCGTCGACAACGGGCCTTGACCACAAAAACCATACACAAGAGCCCGTGTCCACCGGCCCTAAGGGAGGCGCCGGCGGGCCGACGAAGGAACGTCGCGGGGAAGGCGGAGCAACTGCCACCTGCAACACCACCACCCCGGGGTCGGCCGGGGCGGCGCTACTGGGAGACGGATATGCGCCACACCAACGCCAGTACCAGCTTCAGACCCTAGATCCGCGCCAGGCGGGCCCGGCCGTGATGGCCGTCGCCTGATCCTGCCTTCGCGCCGGTGGCCCATGATGCCGCCTCCTGCCGCGCTTGCCACACGGGCAAGCCGCGTCGAGGGAGTGTTTGCGCATTTCACCGGCGCCCCGTCCGCCGTGGCCGATGCATTGGCCGCGACCCCTGGCGTTTGCCCGCAAGGCCGCGCCGTGTCCGCCCCCCGACACACCAGGGAGCAGAACCGAGATGACTGCCCTTCCCAACCTGAAGATCAACGGCCCGCGCCTGTGGGACAGCCTGATGGAGATGGCCAAGATCGGCGCCACGCCCAAGGGCGGCGTCTGCCGGCTGGCGTTGACCGACCTCGACCGCCAGGGTCGCGACCTGTTCGTGCAGTGGTGCAAGGACGCCGGCTGCACCATCCGCGTCGATCGCATGGGCAACATCTTCGCCCGCCGCGAGGGCAAGAACCCGGCCCTGCCGCCGGTCATGACCGGCTCCCACCTCGACAGCCAGCCGACCGGCGGGCGGTTCGACGGCGTTTACGGCGTGCTGGCGGGGCTGGAGGTGATCCGCACCCTCAACGACCTCGGCTACGAGACGGAAGCGCCGGTGGAAGTGGCCGTATGGACCAACGAGGAAGGATCGCGCTTCGCCCCCGCCATGGTGGCCTCGGGCGTCTTCGCAGGCGTGTTCGACGTCGACTACGGCCTGACGCGCAAGGACCAGGACGGCAAGACCATGGGCGAGGAACTGGCGCGCATCGGCTACGCCGGTCCCGACGACCCCTCCTGGAAGACCCACCCGGTCGGCGCCTATTTCGAGGCTCACATCGAGCAGGGTCCGATCCTGGAGGCCGAGGACAAGACCATCGGCGTCGTCACCGACGCGCAGGGCCAGCGCTGGTACGAACTGACCTTCACCGGCGTCGAGAGCCACGCCGGCCCGACCCCCATGAGCCGCCGCAAGGATGCCCTGCTGGGCGCGGCGCGGGTGGTGGATGCGGTCAACCGCATCGGCCTTTCCCATGCGCCGCTGGCCTGCGCCACGGTCGGCATGATGAACGTCTATCCCAACTCCCGCAACGTCATCCCCGGCCGCGTCTTCTTCACCGTCGACTTCCGCCACCCCTCCGACGACGTGCTGGCGGAGATGGACAAGGAACTGCGTGCCGAGGTCGACCGCATCGCCGGCGAGATCGGCCTGACCGCCGAACTGGAGCAGATCTTCTACTACAAGCCGGTGAAGTTCGAGGCCAGCTGCGTCGCCGCCGTGCGCAAAGGCGTCGCCGAGGGCGGCTTCAGTCACCGCGACATGGTTTCCGGCGCCGGCCACGACGCCTGCTACCTGGCCGGCGTGGCGCCGACCGCCATGATCTTCATCCCCTGCATCGACGGCATCAGCCACAACGAGGTCGAGGACGCCACCCCCGAATGGGTCGCCGCCGGCTGCGAGGTGCTGCTGCACGCCATGCTGCAAAAGGCCAACGAAACCGTGAAGGAGACCGCCCCGGCCTGATCCCGCACCCCCACTGCCCGGCCCCACAGACATAACAAGACACACGATCCGACACACGGAACGGGGAGATCCCATGACCCACACGGGAGACATCACGCCCGGCCGCCTGCCGGCCGATCAGCTGGCCGCCGGCTTCGCCGACGCCCACCCGCCGCTGGACGCCAAGAACGCCGTCATCGAAGCCAGCCGCTGCTACTACTGCTATGATGCACCCTGCATCAAGGCCTGCCCGACCGGCATCGACATCCCAAGCTTCATCAGGAAGATCTCGACCGGCAACCTCAAGGGCTCGGCCCACGATATCCTGTCGGCCAACATCATGGGCGGCATGTGCGCCCGTGTCTGCCCGACGGAAATTCTCTGCGAGGACAAGTGCGTCCGCAACGCCGAGGGCCACAAACCGGTGGAGATCGGCGCCCTCCAGCGTTACGCCACCGACGCCCTGTTCGCCAGCGGCACCCAGCTGTTCGAGCGCGCCGCCCCCACCGGGCGCCGTGTCGCCGTGGTCGGCGGCGGCCCGGCCGGCCTGTCGGCGGCGCACCGGCTGGCCATGCTCGGCCACGAGGTGACGGTGTTCGAGGCCCGCGACAAGCTGGGCGGCCTCAACGAATACGGCATCGCCGCCTACAAGACCGTCGACGATTTCGCGCAGAAGGAAATCGACTATCTACTCGCCATCGGCGGCATCACCGTGCAGACCGGCATGGTGCTCGGCCGCGACATCACCCTCACCGCCCTGCGGCGGCAGTTCGACGCCGTGTTCCTCGGCCTCGGCCTTGGCGGCGTCAATGCGCTGGGGGCGGAGGGCGAAGACCTTCCCGGCGTGCGCAACGCGGTGGATTTCATCGCCGAACTGCGGCAGGCGCCGGACCTGTCCGCCCTGCCGGTCGGCCGCCGCGTCGTCGTCATCGGCGGCGGCAACACGGCGGTGGATGCGGCGGTGCAGAGCAAGAAGCTCGGCGCCGAGGACGTGACGCTGGTCTACCGCCGCTGCCCGGCGCAGATGTCGGCCACATGGGTGGAGCAGGAGTTCGCCCAGGTGAACGGCGTCACCGTCAAGCACTGGCTGGCGCCCAGGCGCGTGCTGGCCGAGGGCGGCACGGTTTCCGGCGTCGAGTT
>JAEWWF010000059.1 GCA_023396465.1 Pseudomonadota bacterium | reverse complement strand
CCACCCCGGCGATCCAGCCGCGCGGCCGGTTGCGGTAGAGGCGGTAACGGTCATCGCGCGAAGATGGCGTCATGGCTCGGCCCTCCAGCCCGGCACCTCGGCATCGAGGATGCGTTCCAGGTTGGCCACCCGCTCGCGCAGGCGGTCGGCGGTGCTGACCAGCTCGGCCATGGTGCGTTCCTCATCGGCCGAGAGGGTCCGGATGGCTCGCCAGCGGACGATGGTGTGCCCGATGATGGCTATGGGCGCCACCACCGCCAACGCCAGGAAGCCCAGGACGAAGACGACGAAGGCCATGTCACGCCCCCGTCGCGCCGCCGGTGCCGCCGCCCTTCACGCGCGCCTTCAGGCGGGCCAGTTCGTCCTCGACCGCGGCATCGGTCTCCAGATCGGCGAATTCCTCGCTCAACGAGCGACGGCGACCGAGGTCGTAGCTTTCCACCTTGCCTTCCAGTTCGTCGAGGCTGCGCTCCATCTGGTCGAAGCGGGCGAAGGCCCCGGTCAGGCGCTCGTCGTGCAGGTGGCCGCGCATCTTGAGGCGGTTGGAGGCGACGCTGTGACGGGTCGCCAGCGCCTTCTCGCGCGCCTTGGCGTCGGCCAGCTTGACCTGCAACTGGGCAAGATCCTCGTTCTGCTTGGCGAGCGCGGCGTCCAGCGCCGCCACTTCCTCGCCCAGCACCGTCAGGGTGTCGACGGCCCGCGCCTTGGCGGCCAGGGCGCCGCGGGCGAGATCCTCGCGGTCCTTTTCCAGCGCCAGTTCGGCCTTGCGCTGCCATTCGTCGCGCTCGGCCTCCAGGCGGCCGATGCGGCGCTCCAGATCCTTCTTGTCGGCGATCAGGCGGACGGCGCCGGAACGCACCTCCACCAGGGTATCCTCCATTTCCTGGATGATCAGGCGGATGATCTTCTCGGGATCCTTCGCCCGCTCCAGCATGGAGTTGATGTTGGAATTGATGATGTCGGACAGGCGGGAAAAGATGCTCATGGCAGATCTCCAAGGGGGAGGGATCGGGGTTTGCCTTCCCTTTGCGAAGGGCGTGCCAACCCGAAAACGGCGGAAATCCGTCGCCTCCCCCGCTTGCCGCATGGCGATTTCGTGCATATAGTGGCGGAATGATCAATTCAATAGCGGAAACCACCATTCCCGCCCCGCCACCGCTGCTGGGGGAATCGCCTGCCTTCCAGGCCATGCTGGCGGAGGTCTCCGCCTTGGCGCCGGTGCCGCGTCCGCTGCTGGTGATGGGCGAGCGCGGGACCGGCAAGGAACTGATCGCCGCCCGCCTGCACTACCTGTCGCCGCGGTGGGAGCGGCCGTTCGTCAAGGTCAACTGCGCCGCCCTCAGCGAGACGTTGCTCGACGCCGAACTGTTCGGCCACGAGGCCGGCGCCTTCACCGGCGCCACCCGGCGCCGGCTGGGGCGGTTCGAGGCGGCCGACGGTGGCACCCTGTTCCTGGACGAGATCGGCACCATGGCGCCGGCCGTGCAGGAAAAGGTACTGCGGGCGGTGGAATACGGCGAGTTCGAGCGCCTGGGCTCCAGCGCCACCGTGCGCGTCGACGTGCGGGTGATCGGCGCCACCAACGCCGACCTGCCGGCCATGGCGGCGGCGGGAGAGTTCCGCGCCGACCTGCTTGACCGCCTGGCCTTCGCCGTCATCGCCCTGCCGCCCCTGCGCCGACGGCGGGAGGACATTCCCCTGCTGGCCGAACACTTCGCGCGCGGCATGACCCGCGATCTCGGCCGCCCCTATTTCCCCGGCTTCACCGAAGCGGCGCTCGAACAGCTTTGCAGCCACGGCTGGCCAGGCAACGTGCGCGAGTTGAAGAACGCCGTGGAACGGGCGGTGGCGCTGGCCGACGACCCGGAGGCGCCGGTCGCCGCCCTCAGCCTCGACCCCTTCGCCGCCCTGAGCCCAGAGACGGCGCCGCCGTCCACCGCCCCTCCCCGCCCGCCGGAAATGGAACCGCCGGCCCCCAAGGCGGAGGCCGGCGATTCCCATGGGGCGGAGGCCGGCGATTTCGACGCGGCCGTGGATGCCTATGCCCGAGCGCTGCTCGACAAAGCTCTCGCGACGGCGCGGTTCAATCAGCGGGAAGCGGCGCGGCGGCTCGGCATGGACTACCACCGCTTCCGCCGCCTGCTGCGCAAGCACGGCGCCGGCTGAGGGTAGGCGTCACCTCACGGCCGGTCGCGGGTGGCGAGGTCGGGCTCCGGTCCGCCACCCAGATGGGCCGGGGCGGCAGCGGCGGCCACCAGCGGCTCGCCGGCCAGCGGGGTCGTCACGCCGGTGGGGATGGAGGCTTCCGCCGGCGTCATCGGACGGCCGGTGACCCAGCTGCGGATCAGCTGCGCGTTCTTGTAGAACGGCCAATACAGCTGCGCGATGTAGGCCCGCACCAGTTCCAGCGGGTTGGCGCTGCGCTCCACCGCCCACCGCTCGATGCCGTAGACGCCGGTGCGGGGGTAGCAGGTGAAGTCCTTCACCATGGTACCGAACAGCCAGTCCCACAGGATCAGGCGCTCGCCGTAGTTCTTGTCGAAGTGCTCCGGCTCCACCGAGTGGTGGACGCGGTGAAACTGCGGCGACACCAGGATGTACTTCAGCGGCCCCAGGTTGGTGCGCACGTTGGAATGGATGAAGTAGCCCCAGAAGTTGTTCAGCACCAGGTACAGGGCGAAGGACGGCAGGGTACCGCCCAGGATCAGATAAGGCAGGGTCTTGATGATGTCCGACGCCACGCCGTCGAAGTAGTGACCGCGATAGGTGGTCATCGCGTTCAGGTGTTCCTGGCTGTGGTGGATGGCGTGGAAGTACCACAGGAAGCGCACCTTGTGGCGCGTCATGTGCGAGAACCAGAACAGGAAGTCGTTGATCAGGAAGAAGATCGCCACCTGGAGCCACATGGGCAGATCGTTCAGCAGACCGAGGTTGGCGAACCCCAGGTATTCCTGCTGGAGGTATGTGCCAGCCGCCACCACCGCGACCGCCACCGTCATCTTCACCGGGATCTTGAACACCGGATAGAGGGCGTCCATCAGCAGATAGGGCGACAGCACCTTCTGGTCGCTCCGGGCCTTCAGCCAAAGCTCCAGCAGCAGACACGGGGCGAGGCCGAGCAGCCATACCCGGTAGTCAAAGACATAATCACGCAGGAAAGCCCAGAGGTAGCCGAGGCCGTTGTCATAGAACACCGCCTTCAGGCCATCCTTCTCCACCCCCAGGAGCGAAAAGGCAAAGGCGATGAGGCTGTCGTAGATGGCTTCCATGCCGTCCTCCCGTTGCGGCTGGTTCTCGAACCGACCCGAGACCGCGCGCGGAAACCCTCACCTCCCCAGGTGCCCTGGACGTCTTGTGCCACGCGACGGGCGGGAGCGGCAAACGCGCAGAAGACGGTGGCCGCGTACCGCATCGGTGTTAGCGGCATGGGGCGGTGGCGGGGCAGCGGCGGGGCCGCCGCCCCTCGACATCCCGCGCCGGAGACCCCAAAGTCGTGCGGTGCAGCAGAGGACGAGGACGCATGGACACCATCGATACCGTCACCCCCGCCGCAATGCCCACCGACGGCGAGGACAAGGATCTGCCGCTGCGCGAGGACATCCGCCTGCTCGGCCGTATCCTCGGCGACACCGTGCGCGAGCAGGAGGGACCGGCGGTCTTCGATCTGGTGGAGAGCATCCGCCAGACCTCCGTCCGCTTCCACCGCCTGGAGGACGTCGCCGCCCGACACGAACTGGAAGCCATGTTGGCCACCCTGTCGCCGGCGGAAACCATCCGCATCGTGCGGGCCTATAGCTACTTCTCGCACTTCGCCAACATCGCCGAGGATCAGCACCACATCCGCCGCAACCGCGCCCATGCGCTGGCCGGCTCCGCTCCCCGCGACGGCACCGTGGCGCAGGCCCTGGCCCGCCTCCGCGCCGCCGGAGTGACGGCGGAAACGCTGCGGGAGTTCTTCGCCTCCGCCCTGGCGGTGCCGGTACTGACCGCCCATCCGACCGAAGTGCAGCGCAAGAGCACCCTCAACCGCGAGATGGACCTCGCCCGCCTGCTCGCCCGCCGCGACCGCCGGCAACTGACGCCGGAGGAACAGGCGGAGACCGAGAACGCCCTCGCCGCCACGGTGCTGGCGCTGTGGCAGACCAGCATCCTGCGGCGCACCCGCCTCAAGGTCATCGACGAGGTGGCCAACGGCATCTCCTATTACGACCACACCTTCCTGACCGAGTTGCCGCGCCTCTATGGCGCCCTGGAGGACGCCCTGCGCCGCGACGTCCCCCACTGGCAGGGGCCGCTGCCGTCGTTCCTGCGCACCGGCAGTTGGATCGGCGGTGACCGCGACGGCAACCCCTTCGTCACCGCCGAGGTGCTGGCCCAGGCGCTGCACATGCAAAGCAGCCGCGCCCTCGCCTTCCACCTGTCCGAATTGCACCAGTTGGGCGCCGAACTGTCGCTCGACGGCCGCCAGGTGCGAGTTTCTAAGGCCCTGGCCACCCTGTCGGCGGCCTCGCCCGATGCCTCGCCGCACCGGCAGGAGGAACCCTATCGCCGCGCCATCGCCGGCATCTACGCCCGCCTGCACGCGACCGCGCGCGGGCTCGGCCTCACCGTCGCCACCCCGGCCGAGCGCGATCCGTTGCCGGGCGAGCCCTATCCCGACACCGCCGCCCTGCTGGCCGATCTGGATACCCTCGACGCCTCCTTGCGCGCCAACGGCGCCGCCCGCCTCGCCGACGGCCGCCTGCGCGGTCTGCGGCGGGCGGTGGCGGTGTTCGGCTTCCACCTGGCGACCATCGACCTGCGGCAGAACTCCGACGTTCACGAGCGGGTGGTGGGCGAGTTGCTGGCCGCCGCCGCGCCGGTCGGGGCCTCCCAGCCCGCCTATGCCGATCTGGACGAGGACGCCCGCATCGGGCGGCTGCTGGCGGAACTGGCCGATCCGCGCCCGCTGGCCCCACCCGACGCCAGCCATGGCGAGGAAACCGCCGCGGAACTCGCCATCCTGCGCACGGCGGCGGAGGCGCGCCGGCGTTATGGACCGGAGGCGGTGCGCAACACCATCATCTCCAAGACCGAAAGCGTCTCCGACATCCTGGAAGTGGCGGTGCTGCTGAAGGAGGCCGGCCTGATGCGGCCGCGCCAGCAACAGTTGGACCTGACCATCGTGCCGCTGTTCGAGACCATCGACGACCTGCGCAACTGCCCCCGGATCATGGACCGCCTGCTGTCGCTGCCGCTCTACCGGGCGCTGGTGGACAGCCTGGGCGGCGTGCAGGAGGTGATGCTCGGCTATTCCGACAGCAACAAGGATGGCGGCTTCCTGACCAGCGGGTGGGAATTGCACAAGGCTCAGACGGCGCTGGTGGACGTGTTCCGCCGCCACGGCGTCGCCCTGCGCCTGTTCCATGGCCGCGGCGGCTCGGTCGGACGTGGCGGCGGGCCAAGCTATCAGGCCATCCTGTCGCAGCCGGCCGGCGCCGTGCAGGGACGTATCCGCATCACCGAACAGGGCGAGGTGATCGCCGCCAAGTACGGCAATCCCGATGTCGGCCGCCGCAACCTGGAAATCCTCGCCGCCGCCACCCTGGAAGCCACCCTATTGCCGCCCGAGGACGCGGCGCCGGAGGAAGGCTGGCTGGCGGTCATGGAGGCGCTGTCGCAGCACGCCTTCCGCGCCTATCGCGGCCTCGTCTACGAGACGGAAGGCTTCGAGCGGTATTTCTGGAGCGCGACGGTGATCGGCGAAATCGCCAATCTGAACATCGGCAGCCGCCCGGCCTCGCGCACCAAATCCACCCGTATCGCCGATCTGCGGGCGATCCCCTGGGTGTTCAGCTGGGCCCAGTGCCGCCTGATGCTGCCCGGCTGGTACGGCTTCGGCAGCGCCATCACCGCCTATCTGGCGGACCATCCCGCCGACGGCATGGACACCCTGCGCGCCATGTATCGCGACTGGCCATTCTTCCGCATGCTGCTGTCGAACATGGACATGGTGCTGGCGAAAAGCGACATCGCCATCGCCTCCCGCTACGCCGCGCTGGTGGAGGACGATGCCCTGCGGGACGCGGTGTTCGGCCGCATCCGGGCCGAATGGGAAACCACCATCGAGACGCTGCTCGCCATCATGGGGCAGGAAGCCTTGCTGGAGGGCAACCCGCTGCTCGCCCGCTCCATCCGCAACCGCTTCCCCTACCTCGATCCGCTCAATCACATCCAGGTGGAGTTGCTGCGCCGCCACCGCCAGGGCGAAACCGACGACGCCATCCGCGACGGCATCCATCTGACCATCAACGGCATCGCCGCCGGCCTGCGCAACAGCGGCTGAGGCCGGCGGGCCGCGCGGAGATCGCGGCCCGCCGATCCCTCATGCACCCGGCCAACTGAACATCAGCGACCGTTCCAGCACCCGGCCGGTTTCGGCATCGCGGACCAGCAGGGTCATCTCCGGCGGGCGGGCGTCGGCCAGCGGCGCCTGCACGAACAGCCGCAGCGAGGCGATGCCGTCGGGACCCACTTCCACCGTGCCGAAGTCCTCGGTCGCCGTGCCGTCGCTGCCGAGCATGCTGAGTGACGTGCCGGGCGCCGCGTCAGCCAAGGTCAGGTCCAGACGCCGCGGCTCGCGTTCCTTGTTGTGGACCTTCAGGGTGTAGGTATTGCGGATGGTGCCGTCAGCCAGGGTGACGAACAGCGGCGACCGTTCCTTCAGCGCCGTCACCGCCAGCGTGGTGCGCCCCATGTAGACTCCGGACAGCCCCACCGCCAGCACCGCCAGAACCGCCATGTAGACCATGGAGCGCGGCCGCAGCAGGCGGGTCGGCTCCGGCCGCTGCTCGGCGCGGGCGCGGGCGTTGGCGAAGCTGTCGAAGCGGATCAGCCGCCGTGGCCGGCCAACCGTGGTCATGATCGAGTCGCAGGCGTCGATGCACAGGCCGCAGTTGATGCAGTCGGCGTTCACCCCATCGCGGATGTCGATGCCGATGGGGCAGGCCTGCACGCACTGGCCGCAGTCGATGCAGTCGCCCAGGCCGGCGGCGCGGCGTTCCTCCCAGCTTTGCGACTTGCGCTTGGGGCCGCGCGAGTCGCCGCGCCAGTCCTGATAGGTGACCACCAGGCTGTTGTCGTCCAGCATGGCCGACTGGATGCGCGGCCACGGGCACATGTAGTTGCAGAACTGTTCCCGCGCGAAGCCGGCCAGCAGGTAGGTGGTGCCGGCGAAGGTGAGCGCGAAGCCGGCCAGCCACAGCGGCGCATCCAACGTCAGATAGCCCACCAGCGTGGTCGGCGCATCGGCCATGTAGAAGCTGACGGTGGCGCCGAAGGCGAGGCTGATGAGTATCCAGACCGCATGCTTGCCGCTGCGCCGGGCCAGCTTGTTCAGGCTCATGGGCGCCTTGTCGAGGCGGATGCGGGCCGCCCGCTCGCCCTCGAACAGGCGCTCGACGCGGATGAACAGATCGGTGAACACCGTCTGCGGGCAGGAAAAGCCGCACCACGCCCGCCCGGCCAGCGAGGCGGTCATGAACAGCGCCAGCACGCCGATGATCAGCACGCCGGCGAGGTAATAGACCTCCTGCGGCCAGATCTCCAGGCCGAAGAACCAGCCGCGCTGGCCGATGGGGTCCAGCATGATGGCCTGATCCGGCGCCGCGCCGGTGCGCTCCCAGCGCAGCCAGGGCGCCAGGAAGAACACCGCCACCAGCACACCGCCGATCACATCCTTGGCGCGACGGAACGGGCCGCTCACCGTCTTCGGATGGATCTTCACGCGGCTGGCGTAGAGGCTGCCGCCTCCCTGGTTCAGCGTCTCGCTCATGCGGTCCCCGCGAATAAAGATGCAAATACGGTGCATCATATAGAGGAAACAGCGCCGCCGCGAAAGGCCCGGCGGGCATCGTTTCCGCACAATGGCGTGATCCGGGAGCAGGCAACTTGACGGTGGTCAAGTTCGGGTGGCGCCCACCCAGCGCCGCTTGACCGGAATCAACCACGGTCGCCGTCGCCGCCGGCAGGATGCGGCTTTCCTCCCTTCCCTGTCGCGGAGAGCCAGCCCCGTGTCCGACCTCGTCATCGACGTCACCGCCATCGCCCCGTGGGACCGCCACCACCATATTTTCGACAGCTTCGGCCGCCTGCCCGTCGGCGGCGCCCTGCGCCTGGACGTGGATCACGACCCCGTCCCCCTGCGCCGCCAGTTCGACGCCCTGCACGCCAACGAGTTCGACTGGTCCTATCTCGCCAGCGGCCCCGACCAGTGGCAGGTGCGGATCGAGAAGCGGCGGCAGAAGGATCACTGCTGCGGCGGCTGTGGCGGCTGAGCCCCCGGATTGGCGGGGTTGCGGACAGGCGTGGCCTCATCCGCAATTCCGCCATCATGGCCGGCAAGGCTGTGGCATCCTGAGCTTTCGCCTCGCCTGCCGGGGAGCCCGCCGCGCCATGCCGTCCTTCCGCACCCTCGCCCTCGCCTGCGCCACCATCGTCCTCTCCGGCTGCATGACGGTCACCACCGCCGGCGCCCTGGACCCGCGCTTCAATGGTCCTGGCTCCGCGTGGGGGTGGAGCGATCCCGACGACCCGCGCCACAGCCGCCGCGACGCCCCCCGCCTGCTGGTGGACCAGTTCGGCCGCCCGGTGGTGGATCGTTTCGGTAAACCGGTGTACGTCGATGCCTACGGTCGCCCTCTGGCTGGCGGCTACGGCGCCCAGCAGGTCTTTCCCGGCATGCCGGGCGGCATGTTCGGCGGCGGCGGTGGCCGCCCTACCCGTGATGATCCGCGCAACCACCTCAGCAAGGGGCAGGCGGCCGCCCTGGATCAGGGCTGCATCTCCCGCTACGAAGGCAACCCGAACAAGTTGCGCCGTTGCCTCAACGGCGACCCGCGCCTGTTCGAGGACGCCCTGGAAGACGGCTGCCACATCCGCTATCAGAACAACGCCAAGAAGCTCGGCCGCTGCCTGAAGGAAGCCCGTGGCAACGGCTTCCCGTGGTAGAGCGCGGGCTACGGCCGGCGGTCTAACCACCAAGACACCAAGGCGCCGGAGCGGGAATGCCGCCGCCATCGCCTCATCCTCCAGATGGAGGGAGCGCGAGGGAGGGCCTCCCCTCCCTCGCCTCATCTCGGTGTCTCGATGACGTGGTGGTTCAAACACTTGAAAACAAACGGGGCGCCCCTCGCAGGGCGCCCCGGTGTCATGTCATGGCGTGAGCCCGGATCAGGCGGCGCTAATGCCGCCGCGACGCTGGCCGCCGCCACCGAACTTGCGGCCGCCCTTGCCGCCCTGCTTGGCACCATGCGGCGCCGGGCGGCGATCGTGGCGTTCCGCCCGCTGGTCGTTGGCGGCATGCGGCGAGCGGTTGCCGCCGTTGCCCTGCGGACGCGGGCCAGAGGCACCCTGCGGACGCGGAGCGCGGTTCTGCTGCTGGCGGGCCGGCGGCTTCGGCGGCCGGGTGCGCAGCGCCGCCACTTCCGGCGCGTGCCAGTCGTGGGTCTCGTCGGTTTCCACCGGCTGGCGGATGACGCGCTCGATGTCACGCAGGTAGGACAGTTCATCGGTGTCGCAGAACGAGAAGGCGATGCCTTCCGCCCCGGCGCGCGCCGTGCGGCCGATGCGGTGGACGTAGCTTTCCGGCTCGTTCGGCAGCTCGTAGTTGATGACGTGGGTCAGGCCGTCGATGTCGATGCCGCGAGCGGCGATATCGGTGGCGACCAGCGCCTTGACGCGGCCGTTCTTGAAGTCCTTCAGCGCCGCCTGACGGGCGTTCTGGGACTTGTTGCCGTGGATGGCGGCGGCGTCGACGCCATCCAGCTCCAGCTGACGGACCAGACGGTCGGCGCCGTGCTTGGTGCGGGTGAACACCAGCACCCGCTCGATGGAATGGCTGTCCATCAGGTGGGTGAGCAGGTGGCGCTTGTCGTCGCGGCGCACGAACATCACGCGCTGCTCGATGCGCTCGGCGGTGGTGGACGGCGGCGTCACCTCGACCTTCACCGGATCACGCAGCAGGCCATCGGCCAGTTCGCGCACGCCGGTGGGCATGGTGGCGGAGAACAGCAGCGTCGAGCGGTCGGTCGGCAGGCGGTCGACCACCTTCCGCACGTCGCGGACGAAGCCCATGTCGAGCATGCGGTCGGCTTCGTCGAGGATGAAGGTTTCGACCGCGTCGAAGCGGACATAGCCCTGGTTCATCAGGTCGATCAGGCGGCCCGGAGTGGCGATCAGGATGTCGACACCGCCCGACAGGGCGCGGATCTGCGGGTTCATGCCGACGCCGCCGAAGATGCAGGCGGCACGGAAGCGCATGTGGCGGCCGTAGGACTTGACGCTCTCGTTGATCTGCACCGCCAGTTCGCGGGTCGGCGTCAGGATCAGGGCGCGGCAGCCCTTGGGGCCGGCGCGGCGCTTGCTGGCTTCCAGGCGCTGCAACAGCGGCAGGGAGAAAGCGGCGGTCTTGCCGGTGCCGGTCTGGGCGATGCCCAGCACGTCGCGGCCCTGGAGCAGCAGGGGAATGGCCTGGGCCTGGATCGGGGTCGGCGTCTCATAGCCGTCGTCGGCGAGCGCCTTCAGCAGGGGCTCGGCGAGGCCCAGGTCGGTAAACGTCGTCATATGGGAGAATGTCTTTCGCAAATTGGGGCGGCGCGCCGCACCAGGAGGGTGCGCACGGGAGCCGGCCGCGTTTGGGCGACCGTCTCGACCTGTGTCGATGCAGCCGCGAAGGCCCCCATGTAGTCTGGAAACCGGCCGTTGTCAAAGCCGAAAACGAAAAACCCCGGCGGAAAGGCTCCGCCGGGGTTGTCGCAACAGGCCGTTTCCGGCGCCGGATCAGTGGCTGGAGGCCGTTTCGGCACCCAGGCCGGTCTGGCTGCGCACGTACTGGGCCGGGAAGCGTCCCTTCTCCTCTTCCGCCCGCTTGCTGCGATCGGTGATCGAGAAGAACCAGATGGCGATGAACGCCGTCGGGATCGAGAAGATCGCCGGATGCTCGTAGGGGAAGATGGCGGTCTCGAAGCCGAGGATCTTGACCCAGATGGTCGGACCGAGGATCACCAGCGCCAGCGCCGTCACCAGCCCGATGAAGCCGCCGATGAGGGCGCCGCGGGTGGTGGTGCCGCGCCACATCATGGACAGGATCAGCACCGGGAAGTTGGCGCTGCCGGCGATGGCGAAGGCCAGGCCGACCATGAAGGCGATGTTCTGGTTCTCGAAGGCGATGCCGAGGCCGACGGCCAGCACGCCCATGAACAGGGTGGCGATCTTCGAGACGCGCATTTCGGTGCGCTCGTCCGCCTTGCCCTTCTTGATCACCGAGGCATAGAGGTCATGCGACACCGCCGAGGCGCCGGCCAAGGCAAGGCCCGCCACCACCGCCAGGATGGTCGCGAAGGCGACGGCGGAGATGAAACCGAGGAACAGGTCGCCGCCGACCGCCTTGGCCAGATGCATGACGGCCATGTTGGTGCCGCCCAGGATCTTGCCGTCGGGGCCGAGGAACTCGGGGTTCTTGGAGATGATGACGATGGCCGCGAGACCGAGGATGCCGACCACCAGGAAGAAGTAGCCGATGAAGCCGGTGGCATAGACCACGGACTTGCGGGCTTCCTGGGCGTCGGACACGGTGAAGAAGCGCATCAGGATATGCGGCAGCCCGGCGGTGCCGAACATCAGGGCCATGCCGAGCGACACCGCCGACACCGGATCGGCCAGGAAGCTGCCCGGCCCCATGATCTTGTCGCCGAGGCTGTGAATGGCGACGGCCTGCTCGGCCATGGTGTTCAGGTTGAAGCCGAACTGCGACAGCGCCATCAGCGCCATGAAAGTACCGGCCGACAGCAGCAGCACGGCCTTGATGATCTGCACCCAGGTGGTGGCGATCATGCCGCCGAAGGTGACGTAGGCGATCATCAGCACGCCCACCAGCGCCACGGCGACGGCGTAGTCGAGGCCGAACAGCAGTTGGATCAGCTTGCCGGCGCCGACCATCTGGGCGATCAGGTAGAGCGCAACCACCGACAGCGAGCCACAGGCCGACAGGGTGCGGATCTGGGTGCGGCCAAGACGATAGGCGGTGATGTCGGCGAAGGTGAACTTGCCGAGGTTGCGCAGGCGCTCCGCCATCAGGAACAGGATGATCGGCCAGCCGACGAGGAAGCTGATGGAATAGACGAAGCCGTCATAGCCGGTGGCGAACACCATGCCGGTCAGGCCAAGCAGAGTGGCGGCCGACATGTAATCGCCGGCGATGGCGAGGCCGTTCTGGAAGCCGGTGATGCCGCCGCCGGCGGTGTAGAAGTCCTTGGCGCTCTTGGTGCGGCGGGCCGCCCAATAGGTGATGCCAAGGGTGACGCCGACGAAGATCAGGAACATGACAATGGCGGTCATGTTCACCGACTGCTTCTCCACCTCGCCCTCCAGCGCACCGGCGGCCCACGCCGGCAAGGAAGCGAGCAGAGACGCGGACCCCGCCGCTACGGCGAACAGAAAACGGGCGTTCATCACGTCAGCTCCTCAAGCACTTCGCGGTTCAGGCGCTCGAACTCGCCGTTGGCGCGCACGACGTAAATCGCGGTCAGCAGGAACGACAGCACGATGATACCGGCCCCAACCGGCACCCCGATCGTCAGCGTCCAATCCGCGCCAAGCGGCACGGCAAGAACCTGCGGGTTGAACGCGACCACCAGGATGAAGCCGTAGAAGACCACCAGAATGATCGCCGAGAGCGTCCAGGCGAACCGGCTGCGCTTGGCCACCAGTTCCTGGAACCGCGGATTCGCGAGAATCCGATCAACAGACTCCTGTCCCATTCTTGTTTTTCCCCTCTCTCTAGACGGTGCGCTGCACATGGGATGTTGCAGCGCGGCATGGTATAGAGGGGAACGCACGCAACATCCACAAAAATCATCGGCACACGAGGGCAAGGAAGTTGCAGAATACGGCCATTCCGATGCTTCAAAATCCAAACGATCGTTTGGCATTGCGTAGCATCGACCCCCTCCTCAGCGACAAAGCCTTGTGGCGGCGACCGAGTCCGCCATCCGCCGCGAGCCTGCCCTGAACCGGAGTCGGTAATCGGGTGTTGTCATTCCTGCGCCGCAGCGTGACCATGACCGGAGACGGACCTGTATCGGCGCCCGCATCACTGTCACGGACAAGGAGGGACCACAGTGCCCCCACGGCTCGGCATCGGCGTGATCACCGGCACCCAGGCCGACGCGGCCCTGGCGCGGGCGGCGGGGCTGCGCGTCGCCTCGTGCGGCGGCATCGCCGGGCGGGCCGAGGATCTGGCCGAGGAACTGGTGGATGAACAGGGCGTGGTCGCCCTGGTCAGCTTCGGGCTGGCGGCGGGCCTGTCGCCGGTTCTGGCGTCGGGAACGGTCCTTGTCGCCTCCGGCGTCATGCCCGAACAGGGCGGTCGGCCGCTCGTCACCGATGACGTCTGGCGCACCAACCTGCTGCGCAGCCTGCCGCGCGCCCTGACCGGCGTCGTTCTGGGAGTGGAACGGCCGCTGCTCACCGCCACCGAGAAGACGGAGCTGTTCGCGGCCACCACCGCCGTGGCCGCCGATGCCGAAAGCCTGGGAGTGGCCGAGGTGGCGGCACGGCGGGCGCTGCCCTGCGTCGTCCTGCGCGCCATCGCCGATCCGGCTGGCGCGGCCTTGCCGCCGGCGGTGCTGGAAGCCCTGCTGAGCCGCGGCGAGCCGTCACTCGTCAGCGCCCTGTGGCGGCCCCGGGATCTGCCGGCGCTGGTCCGCGCCACCCGGCAGGTGCGGCAGGCACGGGCGGCCCTGGCGGACGCCTTGCCCGCCCTGGCCGAATGCCTGCCGCACCGGGCGGTCAGAACTTCACCATGACGTGGCGCACGACGGTGTAATCCTCCAGCGCGTACAGGCTCATGTCCTTGCCATAGCCGCTGCTCTTCATGCCGCCGTGGGGCATCTCGTTGCACAGCATGAAGTGAGTGTTGATCCAGGTGCAGCCGTATTGCAGGCGGGCGGCGGTCGCCATGGCGCGGCCGATATCCTTGGTCCACACCGACGACGCCAGGCCGTATTCGCTGTCGTTGGCCCAGCCCACCGCCTCGTCGACGTCGGAGAAGCGGGTGACGGAGACGACGGGGCCGAACACTTCGCGGCGGACGATCTCGTCGCTCTGCAAGGCGCCGGCGATGACCGTCGGGGCGTAGAAGAAGCCGCCGCCGTCGATCTTGGCGCCGCCGGTTACCACCTCCATGTGGCTTTGCGCCTGCGCCCGTTCCACGAAACTGGCGACACGGGACCGCTGCCGCTCGGAGATCAGCGGCCCCAGTTCCACCCCGGCCTCGTCCGGCCCGCCGAGCGTGATGCCGGAAACGGCGGAAGCCAGGTCGGCCACCAGCTTTTCATAGATCTTCGGCCCGGCGTAGATGCGGCAGGCCGCCGTGCAGTCCTGGCCGGCATTGTAAAAGCCGAAGGTGCGGATGCCCTCGACCACCGCCTCAAGGTCGGCATCGTCGAACACGATCACCGGGGCCTTGCCGCCCAATTCCAGATGGGTGCGCTTGAGGGTGCGGCTGGCGGCCTGAAGAATCTTCTGGCCGGTGGCGATGTCGCCGGTCAGCGACACCATCCGCACCTTGGGATGCTCCACCAGCGGAGCGCCGACGCTTTCGCCGCGCCCGGTGACAATGTTGAGGACACCGGCCGGAAACAGGTCGGCCGCCAGTTCGGCGAGGTAGAGGCTGGTGAGCGGCGTCTGCTCCGACGGCTTCAGCACCACCGTGTTGCCCGCCGCCAGCGGCGGGGCAATCTTCCACGCCGCCATCATCAGCGGATAGTTCCACGGCGCGATGGAGCCGACGACGCCAAGGGGATCGCGCCGGATCATGCTGGTGTGCCCCGCCAGATACTCCTTGGCGGCCATGCCCGACATGCAGCGGGCGGCCCCGGCGAAAAAGCGGAAGCAATCGACGATGGCGGGGATTTCATCGTTGAGCGCCGCCGTGTAGGGCTTGCCGCAATTGCGGCTTTCCAGGCGGGCGATGGTTTCGGCATTGGCCTCGATGCGGTCGGCCAGCTTGAGCAGCAGGCCGGCGCGCTCCGCCGGGGTGGTGCGCGACCAGGACTCGAAGGCCCGGTCGGCGGCGACGATGGCGGTCTCCAGCTGTTCGGCGGAGGCCTCCGGCACCACGCACAGCACCTCGCCGGTGGCCGGGTTGAGCACCTTTTCCTCGGCACCGGCGCCGGTGACGAAGGCGCCGTTGATGAACAGCCGGGTCGGCAGGGTGGGAGCAGCGGTGGTCATTTTGGAGTACCTCCCTGAAGAATGGTTATTTGCCGCCTGCGTGGGCGCTGGCCTCGGTGCCGCGCGTCAGCCAGTAGGCGATGAGAATGGGGACGAAGGTCACGGCGATGACGAACACCGCCACCACGTTGGTCACCGGTCGCTGGCGCGGGCGCACCAGTTCCGACAGCATCCAGATCGGCAGCGTGGTCTGCTGCCCGGCGGTGAAGGTGGTGACGATGACCTCGTCGAAGGACAGGGCGAAGGCCAGCATGCCGCCGGCCAGCAAGGCGGTGGCGATGTTGGGCAGCACCACATAGCGGAAGGTCTGGAAGCCGTCGGCGCCGAGGTCCATGGACGCCTCGATCAAACTGCCGGAGGTGCGGCGGAAACGGGCCAGCGCGTTGTTGTAGACGACGACGATGCAGAAGGTGGCATGGCCGACCACGATGGTCCAGAAGCTGAAGGGAATCTCCGCCAGCCCGTAGGCGGAACGCAGGGCGATGCCGGTCACCACCCCCGGCAGGGCGATGGGCAGGATCACCAGCAGGCTCACCGCCTCGCGCCCGAAGAACCGCGCCCGGCTGATGGCGGCGGCGGCCAGCGTGCCCAGCACCATGGCGGTGAGCGTTGCCGTCAGCGCCACCTTCACCGACAGCCACAGGGCGTTCCACACGTCCTGGCGCTCCCACGCCACGGCGAACCACTTCAGGGTCAGGCCGGGCGGCGGGAAGACATAGCTCTTGTCGTCGGTGGTGAAGGCGTAAAGGACGATGAAGGCCATCGGCACATGCAGGAACAGAATGCCGAAGGCGGCGGCCAGCTTGAGCCCCCAGCCGGCGCGGGTACGGCCGGCGGCCTCGGCGGCACGGGCGGCGGCGCGGCGGTCAGAGCGCATTGAAAGCCCCCAGTCGCTTGGCGATGGTCAGGTAGACGGCCATGATGACGATGGGCACCACCGAAAAGGCGGCGGCCAGCGGCACGTTGCCGGCGGTTCCCTGCTGCATGTAGACCGCCTGACCGATGAACAGCCGCGACGATCCGATGACGCCGGGAATGATGTAATCGCCCAAGGTCAGCGAGAAGGTGAAGATCGAGCCGGCGATGACGCCCGGAAAGGCCAACGGCAGGATCACCTTGCGGAAGGTCAGCCCCGGCCGGGCGCCGAGGTCGGCGGACGCATCCAGCAGGCTCCGCGGTACTCGCTCCAGCGCCGCCTGGATGGGCAGGATCATGAACGGCAGCCAGATGTAGAGGAACACCAGGAACATGCCGAGATAGCTCACCGACAGGCTGGGTCCGCCGATCAGCGGCAGGTCGAGCACGCCGTCCAGCAGCCAGGAGGTGCCGGTCTGCGCCGCCGCCCAACTGATGACCCCCTCCTTGGCCAGGATCAGCTTCCAGGCATAAAGACGGACCAGATAACTCGACCACAGCGGCAACATGACGCCGAGGTAAAGCACCGCCTTCATGCGCGGACCGGCGAAGCGGGCCATGTAGTAGGCCAGCGGAAAGGCGATCAGGGCGGCGCCGATGGTGACGCAGACGGCCATGGTGACCGTGCGCAGGATGATGTCCAGGTTGGCGAGCGAGAAAAGTTGTCCCCACGTCTCCAACGTGAACTCCTTCACCACCATGCCGCTGAACGGATCGATGGCGAAGAAACTGTTGAGCAGCAGGGCGAACAGCGACCCCACGTAGACGATGCCGAGCCACAGCAACGGCGGCAGCAGCAGGATCAGCAGGAACAGGCCGCGCCGGCCGTAGAAATAGGCCGACAGCCGCCGACGGAAGCGGCGTTTGGCGGGCCGGTCCCCGTCGCTCCAGCCGGCGCCGCTGGCGGCGGCCGGCTGACAGGATCCGCCGGCGCTCATGCCAGCACCTGCCAGGTTTCGGCGCCCCAGGACAGGCGCACCGGACTGCCGACCGGCAGGGCGGCGCCGGCGGCGAGCACGTTGGGGGCGGTGACCGACAGCACCGCCGCCGCCTCGCCCGCTTCGTCCCCCGCCACCCGCACCCGATACCGGGTGGCGGCGCCGAGGAAGGTGACCTCGGCCACCGTCGCCGGCACGCCGTCGCCGTCCTCGCCGGGGCGCAGCACGATCTTCTCCGGCCGGATCGACACCGGCCCCTCGACCCCGAACAGCCGCCGGGTCACCGGACCGCGCACGATGTTGGAGGTGCCGACGAATTCCGCCACGAAGGCGGTCCGGGGACGGTCGTAGACCTCCGCCGGAGTGCCGATCTGCTCGATGCGACCGTGGTTGAACACGGCGAGGCGGTCGGACATGGACAGCGCCTCGGTCTGGTCGTGGGTGACGAAGACGAAGGTGATGCCGACCCGCCGCTGCAACTGCTTCAGTTCGCTTTGCATCTCCTCGCGCAGCTTGAGGTCTAGCGCCCCCAGGGGTTCGTCCAGCAACAGCACGCGGGGATGGTTGATGAGGGCGCGGGCCAGCGCCACCCGCTGACGCTGGCCGCCGGACAACTGCGCCGGCTTGCGGTCGCCGAAGCCGCCCAGGCGCACCAGGTCCAGCATTTCCCCGGCCCGGCGGCGGCGCTCGGCCTTGGCCACGCCGCGCACCATCAGGCCATAGGCGACATTGTCGGCGACGGTCATGTGGGGGAACAGGGCGTAGTCCTGGAACACCGTGTTGACGTCGCGCTCGAACGGCGGCAGGCGGGTATCGTCCTTGCCGTGAATATAGACGTGCCCGGCGGTGGGGTACTGAAAGCCGGCGATCATGCGCAGGCAGGTGGTCTTGCCTGAGCCGGAGGGGCCGAGAAGCGAGAAGAACTCGCCTTCCTCGATCTCGAAGCTGACATCATCGACGGCGACCACCGGCCCGAAGGCGCAGCTCACCCGGTCGAAGCGAACTTCCGCGGCCATGGCGCGGTCCTCTTCTCAAAACGTCGGGTATGGATGACGGCGCGGAGGGCGCGAAGGGCCGGCGCCTCGCCCGCTCGGGATGGGAGTCGGGAGAGGCAGGCGAGACACCGGCGCCCGCGCGGGCCGTGGCGGCGTCAGCGGCCGCCAAGCACCGCGATATAGTCCGTGACCCAGCGGTAATAGGGCACACAGGCCTCTTGCGTCGCGCACTTGGCGACCGGTGTCCGCCAGAAGTGGATTTCGTCGAACTTGTCGAAACCGTTGGTGGCGCAGCCGTCGGGTCCGAGCAACTCATGCCCCTGGCAGGCCGCCGGCACCACCGGGTTGGCCCCGAACCAGGCGGCGACATCGCCCTGCACCTTGGGCTTCAGCGAATGCTCCATCCACAGGTAGGCGCAGGTGGGGTTCTCGGCTTCCGCGTGCAGCATTGTGGTATCGGCCCAGCCGGTGGCGCCTTCCTTCGGAATGACGCTGGCGATCGGCTGGTCCTTCGACTTCAGGATATTGACCTGGAACGGCCAGGAGCCGGACGCGACGACCCCCTCGTTGGTGAAGTCGTCGATCTGCACGAAAGCGTCGTGCCAATACCGGTTGACCAACTCCCGCTGCCCCCGCAACAGGGCAAGCGCCGCCTTGTACTGGTCTTCGGTCAGCTCATAAGGATCCTTGATGCCAAGCTCGGGCTGCTTGGTCATCAGGTAGAGGGCGGCGTCGGCGATGTGGATCGGCCCGTCGAACGCCTGCACACGGCCCTTGTTGGACTTGCCATCGGCGAGCGTCTGCTCCTCGAACACCACGCTCCAGCTATCCGGGGTTTTGCCGCCGAAAGCCTGGGTGTTGTAGGCGAGCACGTTCGGCCCCCACTGGTAGGGCGTGCCGTAGTGCTTGCCCTCCACCGTGTGCCAGGGCGAGTCCTTCAGGCGGTCGTCGAGGGTGTTCCACGACGGAATCAGGGCGGTGTTGACCTCCTGCACCCGCTTGCCGGCGATGAGGCGCAGGCTGGCGTCGCCCGAGGCGGTGACGAGGTCGAAGCCGCCTTCGTTCATCAACGCCACCATCTCGTCGGAGGTGCCGGCGGTCTTGATGTTGACCTTGCAGCCGGTTTCCGCCTCGAAGCCGGTCACCCAGTCGAAGGCCGGATCGGTGTCGCCGCGCTCGATATAGCCGGGCCAGGCGACGATGTTGACCTGCCCTTCCGGCGTGCCGAGTTGCTGCAACGGCTGCGCCTGCGCCGCCGGGGCGACGGTGGACACGGCCAGGATGGAGGCGACGGCGGCCGCCACCGCGGACCGCGCGGAAAAATCAGTCATGATGCACTCCCTGCTGGACTTGCTGCCCAAGGGGACACTTGCGTCTCCCGATTGCAGAGAAGGCTAACGGCGACCTCCGACCATGGAAAATATGAAAATGTGCGGAACCCCATGAAGAAAATTCATGACCAACCTTGCCTCCCCTTCGGAAGTAGGCACTCCCCGCGGTGCTCACACCGACATACACTGAAGCGCCCACCACCCGGAGGTATCCGATGCCCCACCCGCGCTCCCTCGCCGTCTTGCTGCTGGCCAGCGCTACCGTGATGCCGCTGAACGCCTGCGCCAGTGCCAGCGTGGTGGGAAAGAGCCCGGACGCCATCTTGCTGCGGGTGGCCGACCAAAACACCGTCGCCGCCAGCCGCTCCACCGCCGAAAGCCATTGCGGCAGGCGCGGCCGGCAGGCGGTGCTGGTCTCCAGCCAGCCCCTTGGCGAGGATGTGCTTGCCCGCTGGGAATGCCGCTAAGCCCATCCTTGCCGTCGTCCGGCGCCTGAGCATCAACCAAAAGAACCGGCGACCGCTGGGGTGGAAGAAGCGTTGTTGCAGCACGAAACACCGTGTTGCAGGAGCGATCATGACCCACCCCATTCCCCGGCTTCCCCCGCTGCTCGCCCTGGCCGCCGCCGCTGCCATCCTGACCGCCTGCGGCGGCCCTGACGTTGCCTCACGCCAGCCGGACAGCCTGACGCTGGTGGTCGACGACGCCGATGAACTGGCCAGTGCCGGCGAGGATGCCGCCTATTATTGCGGCCAGATGGGTCAGGGCGCCGATCTGGTGGAAACCCGCCAGTTGGACGACGGCGTCATCGCCCGCTTCGTCTGCGAGTGACGCCAACGGACGCATTACCCCGCCATTACAAGGCCGTCCGCACCGGCTGCCGCCCCTTGGCACGGGCGTGTTCCCGCGTCAGTTCCACGAAAAAGCGGGCGGTGTCGCCGACCGAGCTTCCCTTGCGCCAGGTCAGGCCGACATCCACCGTCGGCAGCGGCTCGGCGAAGGGCCGCACCTCCACCCGGTCCCCGTCCAGCGACCACGGCCGATACGCCATGTCGGGCAGGATGGCGATGCCGATGCCGGTGCCGACCAACGACCGCACCGCCTCCACCGAGGCCGTTTTCAGCACCACGCGCGGCACCAGCCCAGCCTGACGCCACGTTCCATGACTGAGCACATGCATGTCGTCGGTGGTGAGTTGGATGAGCGGCTGATCGGCCAGATCGGGCAGGCTCACCGTCTCCTGCGCCAGCAGCGGATGATTGGCCGGCAGCCAGACGCGGTAGGGCGAGCGCATCAGCACCTCGGCCGCCAGGGCATCCTGATTCTCCAGCGCCGAACAGATGAGGATGCCGACGTCGATCTCGCCGTTGATGAGCAGGTGTTCGATGAAGCGGCGCTGATCCTCCACCACTTTCACCGTCACATCGGGGTAGACCCGGCGGTAGCGGGCCAGAAGATCGGCCAGATAATAGCCGGCCACCATGGCGGTGACGCCGAGGGTGAGCGTGCCCCCCACCGTCGGCGCATGGGCCTTCACCGCCCGCCCGGCATCCACCACCGCCCCCATGATGCGCTGGGCGTGGCGCAGGAACTGGTGCCCTTCCTGGGTGAGCACCACGCCCTTCGGCGTGCGGATCAGCAGCGCCGCGCCCACCTCCTCCTCAAGCTGGCGCAACGCCACTGTCACCGCCGACTGGGAAATCCCGAGATCCCGCGCCGCCGATGACACCGACAGCGTACCGGCGACAGCGATGAAATAGCGGACCTGCCGCAGCGTGATGTTCACCCAGCCATCTCCAAAAGCGGTGGATAGGCCATGGTATCATCTTTTTTGATGGCGAGACGAGACCCGGCATCCCCCAAAGACGAAGCCCGGAGCGATGGGGCACTCCGGGCTTCGCGAACCACCGGGGCGACGGTGGCGACGATGATGGGCTGGCTCAGACGGCTTCCGTTTCCGCG
>JAEWWF010000356.1 GCA_023396465.1 Pseudomonadota bacterium | reverse complement strand
AATCGTTACCGGCCCCCCCGTAGATGATGTCATTGCCGACGCCGGTCATGATCGTATCATTGCCGGTGGTCCCATCGACCCACTGGTTGCCGCTGACCGAGGCCCCCGAGTACACGGAAGAGGTCATGACGATGCGGGCGTAACCGGCGTAAGGGTCGCTTCCACCGCCGCCGCCGCCGCCACCACCACCACCGCCACCGCCGGTGATCGGACCCGGATCGGTCGGACCGGGAGTCGGCGGCGTCGGGTCGGTCGGCGGCGTCGGCGTGGGCGGTGTCGGAGGGATGGGCGTCGGCGGGGACGTCACCGGCTCCGGCGTGTCCGTCGTGGTGTCATCCTTGGCGGCCGCCGGCGGCTGGTTGCTGGATTGCGGGGATGGCTGCTGCGGCGGCGTCTCATCGGCCGGGCCCTGGCCGGACGAACTGCCGCTACCGGTGCTGAGGCTGGGCGGCATGATCCCATCGCCGCTGCCCACCGGAGCTGGCGGCAGGCCGAGGGCCTGGCGCAGTTCGGCGCTGCGCAGGGCCACCTGCACGAACTGGCTGGCGACCTCCTGCTGTGTCGCCGCCTCCTGGGTAGGGGCAGCGGGAGTCTGGCCAGCGGCATCCCCGGCGGGCACGCTGTCCATATTCGGAACCTGCGATTCGGGCAGGTGGACCAGGGCGGAGCGGATCACCGCGTCGTTGAGAAATTCCCGGGTGACGGTGAAGGTCTCGACCCGCCCCTCGGTCGGCCCGACCAGCATGTCGCGGCCGGAGAATTGGACAACGCGGAAGCCGGTGTTGACCTCGTTCAGGGTCTGGGTGGCACCATTGAAGGCGCGGATGACGATCTCGCCCGAATCGAGCAGCGCCACTTCGATCTTGGCGTCGGCCTCGCCGTCGCCGTCGGTATCGACCGCCTCCACCTTGATGACGCCGGTGGTGCCACGGATGCCGATGGTGGCCACCGGCGTCTTCACCTGCATGGCATCGGGTCCCGATTTGGCGATCTGCCCCGACACGAAGCTGAACGCGCCGGAAACCAGCGACAGGCTGCTCTGGCCTGAACCCGAGTCGGGGTCGTAGATCATCTCGTCCAGCACCAGCCGGCCATCGCCGCCGAGCGACATCTCGGTATTGTCGATAAAGGTGACGCCGATGGCGCCGTCGGCGCCGGTCTCGATGATATCGCCCTGGAACACCTGATCGCCGGACGCCAGACTCTCCCGCGTGCCGTCGGCCCGAACGGCGGTCACGGTGCCGGTCAGCTTGGTGACGGTCCCGATGGCCTGCGCCCCTTGCGCGAGGTCGGTGAAACCGCCCGCCGCCTGCGCCACTTGCGCCGGCGCCTGCGGCCCGGCGAGCTTGGCGGCCAGCGTGCCGTCGATACGCACGCCGGCCGGGCCGGCGATGTCGGGGAAGACGGCATGGGTGAAGTAGCCGGTGATGAGGACACTGTCGCCGTCGGCGCCGGTGATCAGCAGGTCCGGCCCGAGCCGCATATACTGGCCGTGCAGCAGCAGCGCGACGTCACCCACCGCGACGGTGTCACCGATGGCGTCGACCACCGTCGTCCCGCTGCCAATGGCGATACCCGTTGCGTTGCCCGCTTCCAGTCCCGCGAGGGCAGCGTCAGCCGCCTCGGTCCGCATGATCCCCATCTTATCCCCCCAGCACGGCCAGCCCATCGGCGCACACGCCGATCCTAGGGCGTAATTCTCCCGACTTTCCTCGCAGGTTATCGCGCTGTCAAGGCAAGCACTGTTCGGGCTCGGCCATTCGGGAAAGCAGCGGAAGAAAGTATAGACCTAGGTCCAGGCGATCACGAACCAAAGTCGATACGATAGCTGAAGGCCCCGAGAATGTGACTGACCCGCAAGCCGTCGGTATCGTCGGAAACCGGCATCACCGCCATGCGGTGGCGCAGCACCCCGCCGCCGCGCACTCGCGGCTGGCTGGCGGCATCGGCCAGCGGGCGGCGATAGCGCCAGACCGCTAGCATGAGATTGAGCAGGTGCTCGGCCATGTCCGGCGGCAAGGCATCCACCATCCGGCGTCCGGTCAGGCGGCGCCCGAAGGCGCCGGACAAGCCACCGCCACAGTGGCGGAACACCGCGGCGTCCGGTCCGTCGTCCAGGTCGAGCAGGAACAGCGTCGGGGCCAGCGTCGGATAAAACAGGTCGACATCACCAAGCAATGGCAGGCGCCGGTCACCGCGCAGGTCATGCCACCACGACAGCGCCTGGCCGACGGTCCGTCGCTCCCTCTCGATGCTGACCGTCCCACGACGGTGGACCGATGGGGAGGCACTGGCGGCATACACGGCGAGACGCTGACTATCCATACTGTCCTTCCTACAGCCGGCGCACGGCCCCACGGGCGATCGCTGCATGACCATAGTATATTTACGGGAAAAACCGCGCACCACTGCCAAACGACATAGGGCGCGCCGCTTCGCGAACGGCGCGCCCTATCCTGGTCCTGGCTCGGTCAACCGGCGAAGGCCGGGACGATCACTGGGCCGCCGGCGCAGCCTCCGCTTCGGCGGCGGGAGCAGCTTCGCCTTCAACGGCGGGAGCGGCTTCGCCTTCAACGGCAGGGGCGGCTTCGCCTTCGGCAGCCGGAGCAGCCTCGCCTTCGGCAGCCGGGGCTGCCTCGCCTTCGGCGGCGGGCGCGGCTTCGCCCTCAGCGGCGGGCTCGGCGGCGGCTGGCTCTTCGGCGGCGGCAGGTTCCGGCAGCGGCGGCGGGTTTTCGGTATTGGCCATCAGGTACTGGATCAGGGCGGCGCGCTCCTCGGCGTTCTTGACGCCGGCAAAGCTCATCTTGTTGCCCGGAATGTAGCCCGACGGACTGGTCAGCCAGGCATCCAGCGCCTCGTAGGTCCAGGTACCGCCATGCTCGGCGAGAGCGGCGGAATAGTTGAAGCCCTCGTGGTGACCAAGCTCGGCACCAACCACGTTGTGCAGATTCGGGCCGACGCGGTTGGGGCCGCCGGCGTCGATGGTGTGGCACGAGGTACACTTGCGGAAGGCGCGGGCGCCATCGTCGGCGCTGGCCTGCGAGATCAGGGTGATGATGTCCGCTTCGGGCTCGGGCTCGGCCTGCTGCGCGGGTGCGGCGGCGCCGCCGTCGAGCCCGGCGCGGTAGACGGGTTCATCCAGGGTGCGCTCGGGAAGATAAATGTCGCCCAGGGCATTCACCAGGAACACCAGGACGATCGCCACGGCGAGCGCGACGACGGATTTGCCGATCATAGACATGAGCCTCTCCGAACGGGTCAGGACCACGGCATGGCCAGGGCTTGCTTGGCCAGGACTTAGGGTAAGAATCGCGCGGGAGGTTAGCCGCTGCGGCCCGTCCTGTCCACGCCCCGTATGCGGTCTTGTCACAGTGGCGGGCGCAGGCGGCCATTTCGGGCTTTCCCGCCGGCGAGCGGAGGGATACCTTCGAGCCCCCTCGTCGACAGCCGGCTTGTCCCGCCATGACCGCACCGCCGCCGCCCGCCTCCGTCCTGGTCGTCATCCCGGCCCGCATGGCCTCCACCCGGTTGCCGGGCAAGCCGCTGGCCGACATCGCCGGCCGGCCGATGATCGTGCAGGTGTGGCTGCGGGCCATGGAAGCCGCCGTTGGCCCGGTGCTGGTCGCCTGCGCCGAGGCGGAAATCGCCGCCGCCGTGCGCGAGGCGGGCGGCGAGGCGGTGCTCACCGATCCCGACCTGCCCTCCGGTTCCGACCGGGTGTGGCAGGCGGTGGAGCGGTTCGACCCGCAGGGCCGCTTCGACGTCATCGTCAACGTCCAGGGCGACCTGCCGACCCTCGACCCCGACCTGGTGCGCGCCGCCGTCGAGCCGCTGGCCGACCCGGCGGTGGACATCGCCACCCTGATCGCCGAAATCCGCGACCCGGCGGAGCGCGACAATCCCAACGTGGTGAAGGCCGTCTGCGGCCTCGCCGCCGGCGAGACCCAGGCCCGCGCCCTCTATTTCACCCGCGCCACCGCCCCCACCGGCGACGGCCCGCTCTATCACCACATCGGCCTTTACGCCTATCGCCGCAGCGCGCTGGAGCGGTTCGTCAGCCTGCCGCCGGCGGTGCTGGAAACCCGCGAACGGCTGGAGCAGCTGCGGGCGCTGGAGGCCGGCATGCGCATCGACGCCGTGCTGGTGGAGACCGTGCCGCTCGGCGTCGATACCCCGGAGGACCTGGACAAGGCTCGCCGGCTGCTGGCGGCCCACTGACGCCGCCGGCCTTCACTCCACACCCTGTCACCGGAGTTCCGCACCATCATGGCCGAGACGTCGAAGCCCGCCACCACCATCGCCTTCCAGGGCAGCCCGGGGGCCTACAGCCATCTGGCGTGCCGGGCGGTGTTTCCGGACTTCACGGCCCTGCCCTGCGCCTCGTTTGAGGACACCTTCCAGGCGGTGCGCGACGGGCTGGCGAACTACGCCATGATCCCGGTCGACAACTCGGTCGCCGGCCGTGTCGCCGACATCCACCACCTGCTGCCGCGCTCCGGTCTGCACATCATCGGCGAACACTACCAGCCGGTGAACCACCACCTGCTGGCGGTGCCGGGCGCCACGCTCGCCGACATCAAGGTGGTGCGCAGCCATGTCCACGCCCTCGGTCAGTGCCGCAAGGTGATCCGCGAGCTGGGCATCCGCCCGGTGGTCGCCGCCGACACCGCCGGCTCGGCCGCCGAGGTGGCGGAGCGGGGCGACAAGTCCATCGCCGCCATCGCGTCCGAGCTGGCAGCGGAAACCTACGGCCTTGTCTCCTTGCGCGCCAACATCGAGGACGAGACCCACAACACCACCCGCTTCC